>DATCIB010000176.1:0-3421 GCA_036508045.1 Bacteroidales bacterium | reverse complement strand
AATAATATCCAGAGTCTTCTTGTGGAGGGGGGTGCCAAAACACTTCAGTCGTTTATTGATTCTTCTCTTTGGGATGAGGCGTATATGGAGACCGGAACGCAATCCTTTGGGGATGGCGTTGCCGCACCGGTTCTCTCCAATGCTTGTCTGCAGAGTGAACCTAAATTAGTTGATCATCATCTGCTAATGCATTACCGCAAATCCTAGCGGTCTTACACGACTTCGTTTTCTTGTTTTTGTATTCGTTATCTGGTGATAGAAACGACCAATGGTGAACGGAGTTTTTCTGAGAAACTCTTCACATAGTCGTACCATGTGGCAGAGTCTGCAAAGCCCCACTTTGTCCAGCCTGCACCAAAATAGTAGATATTGCCGGCTGCTCCCTTGTCATTGGTAATAGAAAGGCAATGGCCACATGCTTCTGCTTTGATTTCTTTTACTGCCTGAGGGAAAACTGTGGCGATAAAGGTCTGTCCATCTTCCGCATTGACGATCGGATCGGCATAGCAAGCATATCCGCCATTGGATTCTGCCATAAACTCATCCATCCCTTCGTGTTTGACAATACCGGCGGCGACCAAAGCTCCTTCCGGCAGATTTTTATAGGTATCAATAACTTTGTTGAGCTGAGAGCCCGCATCAAGAGAGACAACGCGGGTCTCGTCCACCATATTCTCACCGACTTTAAAAGGTGCGTAGGTCATTCGGAAGGAGATACGGAGCGGACCATTATCCAGGATCTCACAAGTGATCCAGTTCTTCGCGAGGACGATCGTGTCATTAAAGTACGGTGCCATCGCACCTGCACCCAGTGTGCGGCCGGCGGTGTAATTATCCATTCCGTCGCCGTTATCTTTATGATACGAAATCTTATCCACCAGTTCTTTGTGATACCGTTTGTTGATTATTGTATCTTCTGTTCTTTTTACCCATATATCATAGGCATTGGAGATTTCACCGGTAGCTTCCAAAGCTGGACCATACGTACGGAAAGCAATGCGGTCGTTTTCCCAGCAGATATCATCCATGCGTTCTTTGACGATACGGCCATAGGCTTTGCATTTCATCGAGTCCGGTGTGCCTTGCTTAATCTTGTAAGTTGAACTGCCTTTTGCTCCAAGAGTGGCCAGGAAAATAATCTTCTGTGGTACTTTATTTCCTTCATAGACAATCTGGTAAGGCACTTGCTTGCCATTGGGTCCTTCCACGATAATGGATTGTCCGGCAGGAAGAGCAAGAACTGAAGCGACAGAATCGTAGGATACTTCAATCATTTCATTGTTACGGATCTGTGTGGAATTATTGTTGATAGTCACAATAGCTGCCTTCTCGGCAGAACAAGCTCCAAAGAACAGAGCAAGGAACAGCGCTACAAAAAGGTTTTTCATACTTAAAAGTTTTGTTTGTTAGAGATGTTATGGATGCAAAGATACATAAAAAGCGAATTTGTGAAACAGATAGAGTGTATTTGTGACAAAAATAATGAGTTACATAGAATAAAAAGAAGTTCTTTAACTTAACTTACAGATTAATATTCTGTATGTTTGCATTCTCATGATATCTTTGTAACCGTAAAAAGTACGTCTAATAAAACACAATCGCAAAACATATTTCCAATTCAATTAATAATTAAACAACAGATGATGAAAAACAAACTATTCTTGTGTTGCTTTTCCATGCTTTCTATCGCTGGATTCGCACAAAACAAGGAGTGGCAAGATCCTGAGATCAATGCTGTGAACAGGCTTCCGATGCATGCAAATTATTTTGCATACGAATCAAAGCAAGCTGCATTAGATGGCATTATGGAGAAATCCGAGAATTTTGTGAGTTTGAACGGTACATGGAAGTTCAATTGGGTGAAAGATGCTGATCTTCGTCCGACAGATTTCTTTAAGACCACGTTCAGTGACAAGGGTTGGGACGACATGAAAGTTCCCGGAATATGGGAACTGAATGGCTATGGTGATCCAATCTATGTGAATACGGGTTATGCCTGGAGAAACCAATTCAGAAGCAATCCTCCTGAAGTGCCGGTGGCAAACAATCATGTGGGTTCCTATCGTCGTGAGATTTCAATCCCTGAAGGTTGGAACGGCAAACAGGTAGTTGCTCATTTCGGTTCTGTGACTTCCAACATGTATTTGTGGGTCAATGGCAAGTATGTAGGCTATAGTGAAGACAGCAAACTGGAAGCAGAGTTTGATATTACAAAATATCTGAAGAAAGGTAAGAATCTTATCGCTTTTCAGGCTTTCCGCTGGTGTGATGGTACTTACCTGGAAGATCAGGACTTTTTCCGTTTCAGCGGTGTAGGCCGTGACTGCTATCTGTATGCACGTAATGCAACTCAGATTCAGGACATCCGTGTCGTTACTGATTTGGATGCTGCGTATAAAGACGCGACTTTGAAGGTTGAAATGAATCTCAAAGGAAGTGGGAATGTCGCGTTGAGTCTATTGGATGCTTCCGGCAATGAAGTGGCAAAGGCTGACGTGAAGGGTTCAGGCAAGGTGACTACAGAGATGAAAGTGAGCAATCCGACGAAATGGACTGCCGAAACTCCTACTCTGTACACATTGACTGCAACTTTGACCAATGGAAATAAAACAACAGAGGTGATCCCTGTCAAAGTGGGTTTCCGTAAGATTGAGATAAAGAATGCTCAGCTACTGATCAATGGGCAACCTGTATTGATCAAGGGCGCTAACCGTCATGAGATGGATCCGGATGGTGGTTATGTGATATCACGCGAACGAATGATTCAGGATATTCAGATCATGAAACAGTTTAATATCAATGCTGTTCGTACGTGTCATTACCCGGATAATAATGCATGGTATGACCTGTGTGATGAATATGGTATCTATCTGGTTGCTGAAGCTAATGTGGAATCGCATGGTATGGGCTATGGTAACAGAACCCTGGCTAAGAATCCCGCTTATGCGAAAGCTCATTTGGAACGTAACCAACGCAATGTACAACGTAACATTAATCACCCCGCCGTTATCTTCTGGTCATTGGGTAATGAAGCCGGTTTCGGACCAAACTTTGAGGCTTGCTACAAATGGATCAAAGCACTGGATACTACTCGTCCGGTGCAGTATGAACAAGCAAGTATGAGCGAATTTACTGATATTTATTGTCCGATGTATGCAGACTACAATGGATGTGAGAGATATTGCAAGAATAATCCGACGAAACCTTTGATCCAATGTGAATATGCGCATGCGATGGGTAACTCTGAAGGAGGTTTCAAAGAATATTGGGAGCTGATACGTAAGTATCCGAACTATCAGGGTGGATTTATCTGGGACTTTGTGGATCAGGCTATTCACTGGACGACCAAAGAAGGAGTAAAGATACTCGCTTATGGTGGAGACTTCAACGCTTATGATGGTTCTGATAATAACTTCAATAA
>DATCIB010000175.1:0-2913 GCA_036508045.1 Bacteroidales bacterium | reverse complement strand
GCTGTTTGACAAATCCACCATAGATATCGAAAAGGTATTTGTATGAAGTGATTGTAAGTTCGGTCGGCAGATCCATCTTCAGGAAAGAAGTCGCCTGCCTGACACGATGAAACTCTATAATCTCATCATGCAACGCCTGATTTTCAATTAAAGCCTTGGAGAGCCCGTATAGATCTACTTCAGGCACAAACTCGTGATTCTTGAATCGGGTATATTCTGTTTCTACGGATATAAACCCATTCTTCAACAGAGTGTCGAATTGCCGCTGAAGACTTGCCGTTAGTCCCTTCCGATAGTAGCAGTACAAAGCTTGCTTGAGGGCATTCGTCTCGTCCACTTTCATATCCTGTGATAAGATATAGATCCCAACTCTTAAAAAGACAACAAATCCCATTGGGAAACTGTCATATAGACCTCGAATCAAGGATAAAGGGAAACGTATGTACTTATAATCTTCGTTCATCAGGATGGTAAGTTGTTATTACTGTGAAAAGAGCAAGCCATCTGATCCATTGACAGTAGTAAAACCCGGTACCGCAATTAACGAAAGAACCTCTTTTTGTTTTTCTTTATAGTCTTCAAAGATAAGGATTCTCTTTCTGGTTTCCTAGCAAAGGGGCGATCTTCTACAAATCCAGTACATGAGTTTTCCCTATTCGTTCTATTTGCGGGGAAGGAATACCATATTGGGAAGCATACTCTCTCCAATAGCTTACGGCACCGATGACTTGTTCGATTATTTCATTGGGCTTCCTGATATTAATCTTCTTGGAAAACTCGATTAAGTCTGTTTTTGTAAAGTTATCCCATTTGTTATTGACAGACATCTGGTGCATCGAAGTCCACTCACCAGAAGGACTATATGCCCAGGAAATATCATACGCGGGAGATAGTGACCAGACCCCTTTCTTATCCATCATGAAAGAGGTATTTTTGGTATGATCGTCTTGATTACGCGCCACAATATTGAATACCATCCTGCGAAACATCTCTTCCGCTTGGATATATGGCAGACGCAATTGCCTCATCACCTGAAAGAGCTGTTCATACGAATAGGCCCGAAGCATCTTATAATCGAAATGTGCCAGTCCGCATAATGTCTGCGTGTGGAGCTTTTCGTTGCCGTTTATCCTGTCAAAACGTTTTGTCATGAAGTGAGCTCTGCCATTTTCCTCCAGCAACTTTGACGAAGTCATCTCTATTCCTGCCTTTTGAGCCAGCAGATAATAAACATATTCAATGCGCCCGTAATGCTTCGGATCGCCCAACTCACTATTAGTAACGCCATCCAGTTTGATTAACCAGTGATCGAATCCCTCCGGTGCATCTACTTGTCCGGATCTTACATTTCCACTCTTCTCATTGTATGCGATGACCGCTTTTGCTCTCGCTCCTCCGGCCGATGTGCCGACTCTGATGATATTCAAGACAGCTTCTTTGACATCATCATTCAGAGTCGTGTCAAGTTTGGTTTTCTTGTCGAGCACTTTCCTGGCAACATCTACCAAGGAGGCAACCTCTACTTCGGTACTCTCCTCCAGAAGAAAGTCCTGAGCCGGTTCAAACTCCAGCGCCCCCATGCCACGCTTTCCCAGATAACATAGCTGCTCTATCGGATTGGCGAAACTTCTGTTATAGGTCGCCAGCCATCTGTCCAGTAAGGCCTTACCGTAAGCATCCGGCAGTGAGTCTGCCAGCAAACCCGGCATGCCCTGATAGGTATCACCCGACAATGCTCCGAAAGAGAATATCCGTGGTGCAGAGAGGGACATGTGTATGGGAGATAAATCCCAGCCTTTGTTCAAAAACGCTTTGTCATATTCAAACAAGGCTGTTTGCGTTGATTCGTTCCAGAGAACGGCTCCAACGTATGTGTTCCATATCTGTATGTTTGCGACATTTACCATTCTGAGGCTTCTTTAGAGGGTGTTTGGATACTATTCGCTTTAGTCGTTGCTCTTGCCCGACGAGGTTTTTTGCTTTTTGCAAGTTGCATCCTTGCATACTCCACCGGACTGATCTCCCGTTCGACAAAAAACGAATCGAGCATCTCAAGCCGTCCCATAGCACGAAGGAGTTGAATAATTATCAACAGCGAACTATTCTTGCCGTTTTCTATCTCGCTTATCGTTGAGCGAAACACTCCTGACTTATCCTGCAATTGTGCCTGCGAAATATTCTGTTCAAGACGGATCTCTTTGAGCTTTGTGCCTATCTGAGACAGGATAGCCCGGTCATTCATACTGTATTTATCCATAATCAAAAGGATTAAATGTTGGCTAAAACAATCATTACGCCACAAATATAGTTATAATGTAGTAAATAGGGAACATTATCAGAATAAATTAATCAGTCGTCATGGAATCAGGTCTTCCTTCACCTGCTTCCTAACAAAAGGTGGCATAGTCTTACTCAGCCATCAGAAAGTCCCGGATGTAGAGGTGCTTTACTCCGTCATAGCTATTTCCGAAAAACTTGTCCTGAGTAATCACAATCTTCGGATAATTATCGTCAATCTTCAGAAGATTACCAAACTCTCTTTTTAGTGTAGCCTCTTCGTCCAAACGCAAGGCTACCTGAACATATAATTTCTCCCCGCCTTTTTCGCATACAAAATCTACCTCCTGCCCGCCTAACGCTCCCACTTTAACTGCATATCCCTTGTATAGCAAGTGATTATAGACAACGTTTTCCAATATCTTGGCTCTGTCCTGTGGCTTAAATCCAACTATCGTATTGCGTATCCCCAGGTTCTCGAAATAATACTTGTCACCAATCTCAAAAACCCGTTTGCCGACTATATCATATCGGTTGACTTTGTGAATTATATATGCCGTTGAGAAATAGTCAACGTAGGTCAGAATCTGATTCACCCCGAGTTTGGTTTTTTGAGACTTTAAATAGTCGCTGATA
>DATCIB010000174.1:0-3913 GCA_036508045.1 Bacteroidales bacterium | reverse complement strand
TCAGCAAGATAGATATAAAGAAGGATAGCATTATCGTGGATGGAAAAGCCTATCAAGGCAGTATATATATCACTTTAAAAGAAGGAAGGGGCGAATATTATACTCTTGACGAGCTAAAGAAAAGGTTTGTAAAAGAGAATCCCTCACAACCGATTTTATATATGATCAATAATGAATTTATTAAAGAGGATATAAAGTCATACAAGATTCAAAAGGATTATATTCTGAAGGTGAATTGTATTCAGTCGAAAGAGATTGAGGGATTTGACAATACTAACTTTACAATCGTTCAAATCCTTACCAAAACGAATGAAAACCTGAGCGAAGCAAAAAAGGTCCGTATCAGATAAATAAATGCTATTGTCCTGTTCATTTCAAGGTATCAACTCTTTTCCCTAGCGGATCCTATAATTGAAAAGGGAGCTCTGGCTGGAGCTCCCTTTTCAATTATATAATAAAGAATATTTATTTCCCGGAGCGATATGCTTTTAAACCATTATCAAGGAATTGAATGTACTTGTCGATATCTTCATTGTATGAATACGGCTTTGACAAAGGCTTTGCTTTATTATCCAGCAACACATAGAAGGGTTGTGCATTAGCTCCAAACTTCACACGTTGGAGGTAACTCCACTTATCGCCTATTGTACGCAGAGTACGTGTCTTCCCGTTTTCAGTCACAGAGATTGGTTCAGATAGTTCCGTTTTGTCATCCACCATCAAAGTAATCAGCACATAGTCTTCTGTCAGACGCTGCTTCACTCCGGGATCAATCCAAACTGAGTTTTCCATCTTGCGGCAATTGACACACCCATATCCGGAAAAGTCAATCATCACGGGCTTTCCTTCCTTGGAAGCAAAACTCATCCCTAGTTCAAAGTCTGAAAAAGGTGCATGCACCTCATCGTCATAAAGACTAAAATCCTGCGTATAAAGAGGCGGAGCAAAAGCGCTGATACTACGTAGTGGTGCACCCCAAAGTCCCGGAATCATATAGATCGCAAAGGCGAAGGAGATCAAAGCCATAAAGAAACGAGGCACGGAAATATGCTTCAGATCACTATCATGAGAGAACTGGATTTTTCCAATCAGGTAAAAGCCGAGGAATGCAAAGATGACAATCCATAAGACAAGAAATACTTCGCGGTCAAGAAGACCCCAGCCATAAGCCAGGTCGGCTACAGAGAAGAACTTCAAGGCAAGCGCCAACTCCAGAAAGCCGAGTACCACCTTTACGGAGTTGAGCCAACCTCCGGACTTTGGAGCACTCTTCAGCCAGGATGGGAAAAGTGCAAACAAGCTGAAAGGTATGGACAATGCCAGAGCAAATCCGAACATTCCTATGGCGGGGGCTAACAAAGAGCCGGTAGAAGATACCTGAACAAGTAAAGTGCCGATGATTGGTCCGGTACAGGAGAAAGAGACCAGTACCAAGGTAAAAGCCATCAGGAAGATACTGAGTATTCCACTTGTCGTGCTTGCCTTGCTGTCAATGGCATTGGACCATGATGACGGTAATGTGATATCAAAGGCACCGAAGAAGGAGATCGCAAACAAGACCAGCAACGCAAAGAAAAAGAGATTGAAGAAGGCATTGGTAGAAAGGCTATTGAGTGCACTTGCCCCAAATATCAACGTAATCAGTATGCCTAGCAATAAGTATATGACAATGATGGAGATACCGTATAAAAAGGCTTCACTTCGTCCTTTCCCACCCGGACGTTTCAAGAAGAAACTGACGGTCATCGGTATGATCGGCCATACGCAAGGAGTGAAAAGTGCCAGTAAACCGCCTGCAAAACCGGCGAAGAAGATAAATAACCAGGAGAATGACGAGGATCCGCTTTTCTCTCCTTCTTTGCTCCATTGATCAAAGACGGGAGTCCAGAGATCATTGGCAGCGATGGCGGAGGTAGTCGATTTGCCAGCAATACGATCTTTACTTTCTTGTGCTGCAGGAGCGACAGGAGCTGCGGGAGATGCCGCTGAAGCCTTCGCTGCAAGAGTTGTGGAAGGGGCGATGGGTGTCACAGGGGTCGTCGGCGCTGAAGCAACTGGTGCTAGTTCACTTCCTGCTTTGGACGTCACATTGAAAGACTCGGAGCTAGGCGGCAGACAATTTTCGTCATCACAAACCATAAAGCGAACTTCTCCGACAACGACGGCCTCTTTCTCTGCTTCAAAAGTGAGTTTCTGCACGAAGGTCACTTCTTTTGTAAACCAACGAAGATTCATCGAAAAGGTTTTATCAAACTCCTCATGAGGTTTAGTCAATGAATAGACCTCCCCTACTTGTTTGGCACCTTTCAACGAGCTAAATGTAAAGGTGGTAGGCACAGGTCCTCCTTCGGGCAATTTCTGATCATAGAGATGCCAGGGTGCTTCAATCTTAGCTTTTAAAAGAAGCTCCCCTTCCGTAGATGAAGTCCTTTTCATCTCAAACGTCCAGGATACAGGATCATAGATCTGAGCATGAAGCGTCAAGGTGCTGATAAAGATCAGCAGGATGAGAGCTTTTAGTTTCATAGCTGATAATCTACGCAAGCGCGTGCTTCTTTAATGGGTGCAATAAATGTCTTGGAAACAGCTACATGATCCGGATGCGCAGCGTAAACAGCCACATCTTCCATCTTGTCAAATGTAGTGTATAATGCAAGGTCATATTCTTCGGCAGGATTCAGATTGATACCGACTTCTATACTACGAAGCACTTCAATCTTATGGATAAGATCTTCCAGCGCGACTTTAATTTCAGTCAGTTTGCTGCTCCGTTCAGTTGCGGAAGCAAACGGTTTCATTTTGAATAATACAACATGCTTTACCATCTGTTATCGTTTTAATCGTTAAACTCTATTTCTTTCCCGCGAATCTCATCATTAGGGATACCATTCGCAAAGGCAATCTCTCCATTTACAATGGTACATATCACTTGAGTGCTAAACTTACGGTTCATAAATGGCGACCATCCACATTTGTAAAGAATATTGGGTCCGGTGACTTTCCATTCGCTCTCCGGGTCCACCAAAACGATATCAGCAAAATACCCTTCACGGAGAAATCCGCGGTCTTTGATACGATAGAGGATGGCAGGGTTATGACACATCTTCTCTACAATCTTCGCTTTGGTAAAGATGCCTTTCTTATGGAGTTCAAGCATCACATTCAGCGAATGCTGAATCAACGGTCCGCCGGAAGCAGCGTTGAAACAGCTCCCCATCTTTTCACTCCACAAATGTGGCGCATGATCGGTTGCGACTATATCAATAACGTCATTATTCAGAGAATCTCTCAAGGCTTCTTTATCAGCTCTCGTCTTGATAGCCGGGTTCCATTTTATCATGTTGCCATAGCTTTCATAGTCCCGGTCGTCAAACCAAAGATGGTGTACACATACCTCAGCCGTGATCCGTTTCTTCTCCAGCGGACCGGGAGCAAACAGTCCCATTTCCTTTGCGGTGGAGAGATGGAGCACATGCAGACGGGTATTATGTTTGAGTGCCAGATTGACAGCTTTGAAAGAAGAGCGGAAACAAGCCTCCTCGCTACGGATCAACGAGTGAAAACCGATAGGGAGATCGTCGCCAAACTGAGAAGTAAAATACTTCTTATTGGCAGCAATGACTTCCTCATCTTCACAATGGGTAGCCACAAGTTTGTCTGTCGAGGAGAAGATAGCTTCCAATGTATCTGCATTATCAACGAGCATATTGCCTGTTGAAGATCCCATAAACACTTTCACACCACAGGCACGACGGATTCCCTCCTTCTGCATTTCATCCAGATTCTCATTGGTGGCTCCGAAGTAGAAAGTATAATTGATCAGAGACTTTTCAGCAGCCAGATCAAATTTCTGATTCAGTGCTTCTATCGTCGTGGTCTGCGGTATCGTGTTGGGCATATCCATAAATGTGGT
>DATCIB010000173.1:0-5564 GCA_036508045.1 Bacteroidales bacterium | reverse complement strand
TCAATATCGATGGATGAGGCGATGCCCAGACTTCTGATGCTTTTCTTTTGGAGACCTTCCTGTATGGCCGGGATATTTATAAACTCCGGTTCGGCTACCGCATTGATTTTGTCCAGTTTGCCGAGCTGCTCGAGGATACCCACATGAATACAGTAGAGACAAGCCACACTTTGCACCGGCACCTTGACGAGGGTTCCATCCGGATGATTTTCCGGGATAGGTTTGTTACGGTCTATCAGTATATAAGTATGCAATATACGCGAAGAGTCCCATGGACTCTTGACAGTGACTTGGGTATAATTGTCGTAGTGATTGATCGTAAAACCGATGGCATACGAGATGCGTACTTCGTCTGTCGGTGTATCTTCACGACCAGGTGTTTTCTTGCATCCGGCAAGCAGGATCAGTAAAACAGAAAGCAGGAAAGCCCATTGTCGGGGGTAAGTGTCCATTATTCTATTCAGATTTGTTTGAGGCACAAAAATACAAATTATTCTTGAATCAGGAGGTTTTCTATCTGATAGTATCTTGCATCGGGTTGAACCGTTTCTTCCAAAGGTGAGCATTATTTCCTCTATTTGTTCCTGTTCTTCTCTTTGTTGTGTACACATTTATTAGGAGTTGAGTGCACAAAAATGATTAATCTGTATCTTTTTGAGCCTGTTCTGGTCCTCTTTATTAAATAAGATGCACAGATGTCGTTTGTGTGTGCAGATTTATTTTACCTTTGCCACTTGAAATTTTAAACAAAAGGAAGAATGAGAAAAACTACTTTAGTCGGCGCAATGCTGACAGCGTTTTCGTTTACCTCTTTTGCAGGTGGACTATTGACTAACACGAATCAACATGTTTCGTTTAACCGTAATTTTGCTCGTGAAGCAACCAGACAGATTGATGGTGTTTATTCCAATCCGGCAGGTCTTGCTTTCATGGAAGACGGTTTTTATCTGTCTCTGAATAATCAGAGTGCTTATCAGACTCGTACTATTCACTCTACATTCGCTCCATTTGCCGGCTTCGGAGGCAATGCGACCAAAGAGTTCAAGGGTACAGCTTCTGTGCCAATTATCCCGAGTGTATTTGCTGTTTATAAAAAAGGAGACTGGGCTTTCTCTGGTAGTATTGCAATCACCGGAGGGGGTGGAAAGGCTACTTTTAACAGAGGTCTGGGATCTTTTGAATCAGGAGTTTCATTGGTTCCGGCTATGTTGACAGCTTCCGGTATTCCGGCAAATCAGTATAGTGTAGATGCTTTTATGGAAGGATCACAAATCATCTATGGTGTCCAACTTGGTGCTTCTTATAAGATTACTGACTATTTATCAGCATTCGGAGGTTTTCGTACCAATATTGTAAGCAATAGCTATGTGGGTCATATCCGTGATATAGAGGCAAACATCGGTGGTAATATGACTAATGTAAATACATATCTTACAGGTGTAGCAGCATCATATACGGCAGCTGGTATGCTTCCTCAAGCTGCTGCTGTTCAGGCAAAGGCGGATGCTGTAGCTGATAGAGAGCTAGATTGTGATCAAACTGGTTGGGGAATAACTCCGATCATTGGACTTCATTATACGCAAGGTCGCTTGAATGTAGGAATGAAATACGAGTTTATGACCAATCTGAATATTGAGAATGATACCAAAATAGATGATACCGGACTGTTTACGGATGGAGTAAATACACCGAATGATATCCCGGCTCTACTTACTTTTGGTGCTGAATATGCTATTCTCCCGTCGCTTCGTGCTTCTGCAGGTTACCATCATTTCTTTGATCCTGATGCCAAGATGGCAAACAATAAACAAGCCTTCACTGGTCGCGGAACAAATGAATATCTGGGTGGCTTGGAATATGATATTAATGATTGGATGACTATAAGCTGTGGTGGTCAAATCACAGATTATGATGTCAGTGACAAATATCAAACAGACATGAGCTTCTCACTGGACTCTTATTCAATCGGTGGTGGTTTTGCATTTAAGTTGAGTGAGAAGTTAAAGATGAATATCGCTTACTTCGAAACTATTTACTCTGATGGGTCAGAAACCAATCCTAATTACAATACGACCGGACTACCTTTGACCGATGTGTATTCCCGTACCAACAAAGTGTTTGGTGTAGGTTTTGATTATAAGTTCTGATTGATCAGTTGATATCATTTAAAAAGGCCGTCCGGAAGGATGGCCTTTTTAAATGGTATCAGTCTGTTGAGAGACGTTCTTACTCTTTATCGATGCTGTCGCTTTCCGCATTCTTCTTGGTCAGGTACTCAATTTTTACCTGTGCCATTTTGATCTCTTTTTTCATCAGTTCGATGTCCGAAAGGGTTGCAGCAAGATTGAATGATTTTTCCAGAGCAATCTTATCATCTTTACTCAGAGTCGTTGCCAGATTTCTTTTTCCCATAAAGGTAACCTTCAGGGTCTGGTTTTGATTGTTATTGATGAAGCTGATGACACCGTTGTCAGTTCCATTTTTATAGGTGACAATCTCATTGTAGACTCCTCCATCATTGAACGTGTAGTTGTTTGCGCCATCTTCTGCCACTGTCAATGTGTTTGCAAACTCGCCACTCTGTCCTTCCACCTTGATGGCGGAGTGTTTGAGAGGCCCACTACCACGATATATACTTGAGAGCGCGATCTTTCCTTTTTCGTTGACAGTAGTGCGCAGATAGCAACGATTGACATTCTTTTCTATGACCTGAGTCTTGTATACCCAGTTGCCAACCTCTTCATAGGCTGTGTCTTTTTCAAGAATAAATCCTTCGGTGAGTGGTGCTACTTCAGACTCCTTGATTTTGAGAGTGCTATCGCAATAGCCTATGGTACGCTGTTGCTCTTTGAGCTCTATGTCTCGCATCAGGCGGTTGCCTTGTTTGATTACTTTGTATGCTTTTGGGTAGAAATTGCGAATATTGTCCACTTCCAGTTTGGCTTGGTTGAAGTCGTTGGACTCATACAGCGTGCGTGCAATCTCCAACTGTTCCAGAGCTTTCTTATCCGAATTAGTACAAGCGAAGAGCAAACTTAAGCAAAGTGTCAGTAGGACAATGAATTTGTAATTATTCTTTTTCATATCAAATGCTTTTAATCGTGTGACAAATGTACGGGTTTTATTTGTAATTTTGCAGTCTCAATAGCGGTAAATGATGAAGTTAAACGAGGAACAGATAAATAAACATTTCGGTGATCAGATCTTTTCATTCCTGTCACAAGTACTCGATGAACTCAATATCGAGGGATATGTAATAGGTGGTTATGTCAGGGATATATTTCTGAGACGCCCCTCCAAGGACATCGACGTCGTTGTAGTGGGTGGTGGTATCAAGGTGGCTAAAGCACTGGTTCGGAAAATCGGAGCCTCCAAGACTTCACTTGCCGTCTATAAGACTTTTGGAACAGCACAGGTGAAGTGGGGAGATATTGAGGTTGAGTTTGTAGGAGCACGCCGTGAGTCTTATCAACGGGATTCCCGCAAGCCGATTGTGGAGGATGGTACCCTGGAAGATGATCAGAACAGACGTGATTTTACAATCAATGCATTGGCAATCTGTATGAATAAGGATCGTTTTGGCGAATTGGTAGATCCGTTTGATGGCATGGAGGATATGCGCAACATGATCATTCGCACACCGCTTGACCCCGATATTACATTTAGCGATGATCCTTTGCGGATGATGCGGGCGGTTCGTTTTGCTGCTCAGCTCCGTTTTGAGATTTATCCTTCGACGTTTGAGTCTATCCGGCAAAACAAAGAACGTATCAGTATTATTTCCGCCGAACGCATTGCTGACGAGATGAATAAGATCATACTTTCTCCGAAACCTTCCGAGGGGTTGTATCTGATGGATGCCTGCGGACTACTCGATTTAATCTTTCCGGAGCTTTCCGCGTTGAAAGGGGTGGATGTGAAAAGAGGAGTAGGGCACAAAGACAATTTCCATCATACTTTACAAGTGCTGGATAATCTGTCGCAACAGACAGATAATCTTTGGCTGCGCTGGTCCGCGTTGCTACATGACATAGCCAAACCGACGACTAAACGATGGGAAGAAGGAGCCGGCTGGACATTCCATAATCATAATTTCATTGGAGAGAAGATGATACCGGATATATTCCGCCGTATGAAACTTCCGATGAATGAAAAAATGAAATACGTTCAGAAGATGGTTTCTCTTCACATGCGGCCCATAGTGCTTGCCGAAGAGATTGTGACGGACTCTGCAGTGCGTCGTCTCCTGTTTGATGCGGGTGATGATATCGACGATCTTATGATGCTCTGTGATGCAGATATTACTTCCCGAAATTCAGAGAAGGTGCGTCGCTTTCGCAATAACTTCCAGCTGGTGCGTCAGAAACTGAAGGAGATTGAAGAGAAAGACCGCCTTCGTATCTTCCAACCTCCAGTGACCGGAGAAGAGATCATGGAGACTTTTGGTTTGTCTCCATGTAAAGAGGTCGGACAGATTAAAAGCCATATAAAAGATGCGATTCTTGATGGTGTGATTCCTAATGAACATGAGAAAGCGCGGGAACTGATGTTTAAGATGGCGGAGAAGATGGGGCTGAAAGCTCTCAAATAGTCTGCAAAATGAATAAAAAGGGAATGAAAGCGTATGTAATGAAGAGAAAGAAAATAGCAGCCATTGTTACAATAGTCGTTGTTTGTACGGGTTTGTTCTTTTACGTTACCCGGTGTTCCAGCTTCGGAACCCGTTTTGAGATTTGTGATGATCTCGGGGGGAATATTTTCCCTTCGGTAATTCTTTCTTTGGCTACGACCGATGAACTGGTGATCAAGCCTGCTGATTCTGTGTATGTGGGCAATCCGAAGTCGTGTATTTCAGTAAAGATAAAATCATACCGACCAAACTCCAAGGTACGCATCAAAGTTTCGGGTACTCCTTTCTTTGAAGAGTCAATCTCTGAGTTTGTATTGGAAAAAGCATGGCAGGTCTATCAGGTCTATCCGGATATCGTCTGGAAATATGATGCTTTGAAGGGGAATAATCAGCCTATTCCTGTCAGTATCTCCATCCAGGTCGAGTTGAATGGAGATGATATCGGGCAACGTGTCCGTACTTTCTCCGTACGTAGTATCAATGAGTGTCTGCTTGGTTACCGCGATGCCAGCCGCAAGTTTAATGACACCGGCATTTTCTTTGCTGCTTACGTAAACGAAGAGCATCCGATGATCGATCAACTGCTTCGTGAAGCGTTGGACAGTCGTATTGTCAATCGGTTTATGGGTTATCAGAGTAATGATACGATGTATGTTGACAAGCAAGTCTATGCTTTGTGGTATGTGTTGCAGTCACGTAAGTTCAAATATAGTTCAGTCTCCAACTCAAGTCTCTCCTCCAATGTGGTCTATTCACAGCGGGTACGTACCCTTGACAATTCAATCGAGTTTTCTCAAATTAATTGTGTAGATGGCAGTGTGCTATTCGCTTCGCTGTTAAAGGCAATCAATATCGATCCGGTTCTTGTAAAGACGCCGACTCATATGTTTGTAGGCTATTACCTGGATAAGGAACATAAGAAAATTGATTTTCT
>DATCIB010000172.1:0-8156 GCA_036508045.1 Bacteroidales bacterium | reverse complement strand
CAGCGGCATGGACAGACTGATGAAGCGAAATGTGATTGCAACCAGTGGCAGAGCGATTGAAGCTGCGGGCGATGTGGATGTTTTACTCCTTGACAAAACGGGAACTATTACGCTGGGTAATCGTATGGCAAGCGATTTAATACCGGCAGAAGGGGTCGATATGACAGAATTTGTAGCTGCTGCTCAACTGTCGTCGTTAAGCGATGATACGCCCGAAGGGCGGTCGGTGGTTATCTTGACAAAAGAGAAATATAATATACGCGGACGTGATTTGCAGGGTCTGGAAGCTGTTTTTATTCCATTTACCGCACAAACACGTATGAGTGGTGTAGATATAAAAATGAATGGACAGGTACAATGCATACGAAAAGGATCGGTAGAAGCCATCCGCTCGTTCGTGCAGCGAAATAATGGTTTCTTTCCGGAGAATGTGGATGAGAAAGCTTCGGAACTTGCTCAACAGGGAGCGACTCCTCTGATAGTAGCATGCGACAACAAAGTCCTGGGTATCATCCACCTGAAAGATATTGTAAAAGGAGGAATAAAAGAACGATTCGCTCAATTGCGCCAGATGGGCATTCGAACCGTAATGATAACAGGAGACAATCCGCTTACTGCAGCAGCGATTGCAGCTGAGGCAGGTGTTGATGACTTTATGGCGGAGGCCAAACCAGAAGATAAACTACGGAGAATCCGGGAAGAGCAAGCCGGTGGACACTTGGTCGGCATGATAGGCGACGGAACAAACGATGCTCCGGCTTTAGCTCAATCGGATGTGGGCATTGCCATGAGCAGTGGAACACAGGCTGCCAGAGAGGCCGGCAATATGGTCGATCTGGATAGTAACCCAACCAAATTGATAGAAGTAGTGGAGGTTGGCAAACAGTTACTTATGACTCGTGGCGCGCTTACAACTTTTAGTATTGCTAATGACGTGGCAAAATACTTTGCGATTATTCCCGCTATATCCGTGACGTTATATGCAGGAGCATCCGAAAAAGGGGCTCTTTCGGCACTGAACATTATGGGGTTGTCTTCCCCGGAAAATGCCATATTGAGTGCCATTATATTCAATGCGGTAATTATTATTTTCCTCATTCCGCTTGCATTGACAGGTGTAAAATACAGAGCTGAGTCACCCTCTAAATCCTTGCTAAGGAACCTCTTGATTTATGGACTAGGAGGACTTGTAACACCTTTTGTGGGTATCAAACTGATCGATTTTTTACTTCAAATATTTTGATGAATATGAAAAAACAACTAATCATAGCACTGAGACTATTGGGGATAATGGCCGTTTTACTAGGCATCGTTTACCCTCTGTTTATAACAGGTATTGCACAAGTTTGCTATAAAGCGAAGGCGAACGGTTCGTTGGTCGAAATGGATGGCGTTATAAGAGGAAGTCAGCTGATTGGCCAACAGTCAGATCTAGCCGTGTACTTTCATGCACGTCCTTCTGCGGCCGATTATAACACCCTTCCATCGGGTGCTTCCAATCTGGGTCTGACCAGTAAGAAATTGCACGAGGTGGTAGAAGCACGGCGTGCGGAATTTATAGAGGCAAATAAATTGGCCTCGGATAGCTTGTTGCCTGCCGAGATGGTCTTTGCCTCTGCCAGTGGATTGGATCCGCATGTTTCGCCTCAGGGGGCTATTTTACAGGTGGGTCGTATCGTTCAAAACAGGTCTTATTCGTCCAAACAGAAAGCTGAGTTGATAGCTCTGGTAAACAAAATGACGGAGAAACCTCAATTTGGAGTGTTCGGATGCTCCAGAGTCAATGTTTTTATGCTAAATTTGGAACTGGATAGAATCAAATAAGATGAACTCAACAGAACCTACCCGTCCTGATCCTGACGAACTGTTGGCTTCGTCGATAAACAAGGAAGAAACGAAGAAAAGGGGCAAGCTGAAGACCTTTTTTGGCATGTCTCCCGGCGTAGAACCTCTTGATTTATGGATTAGGAGGACTGGTAACACCTTTTGTGGGTATCAAACGGATCGACCTTTTACTTCAAATATTTGGGTGATTATGAAAAAACAACAAATCATATCACTGAGACTATTGGGGATAATGGCCGTTTTACTAGGCATCGTTTACCCTCTGTTTATAACAGGTATTGCACAGGTTTGCTATAAAGCGAAGGCTAACGGTTCGCTGGTCGAAATGGATGGCGTTGTAAGAGGAAGTCGACTGATTGGTCAAAAGTCAGATCAAGCCGGGTACTTTCATGCACGTCCTTCGGCTGCCGATTACAATACCCTTCCATCGGGTGCTTCCAATCTGGGTCTGACCAGTAAAAAATTGCACGAGGTGGTAGAAGCACGACGTGCGGAATTTATAGAGGCAAACAAATTGACCTCGGATAGCTTGTTGCCTGCTGAGATGGTCTTTGCCTCTGCCAGTGGATTGGATCCGCATGTTTCGCCTCTGGGGGCTATCTTACAGGTAGATCGTATCGCTCAAAACAGGTCTTATTCGTCCGAACAGAGGGTTGAGTTGGTAGCTCTGGTTAACAAAATGACGGAGGGACCTCAATTTGGTGTGCTCGGATGCTCCAGAGTCAATGTTTTTATGCTAAATTTGGAACTGGATAAAATCAAATAAGATGAACTCAACAGAACTTACCCGTCCTGATCCTGACGAACTGCTGGCTTCGATAAACAAGGAGGAAGAAACGAAGAAAAGGGGCAAGCTGAAGATCTTTTTCGGCATGTCTCCCGGCGTGGGTAAAACGTATGCGATGCTACAATCGGCACAGATTGATCTGTCAAAAGGTGTGGATGTTGTAGCCGGATATGTAGAGTTGCACAATCGACCTGAAACCACTGCCCTGTTGCAGGGAATCGAGGTTTTTCCGAGAAAAAAGATCGAATACAAGGGGACTGTCCTTGAAGAGATGGATCTGGATGCGATTTTATTGAGGCATCCTTATCTTGTCCTGGTCGATGAGCTTGCCCACACCAATGCGATGGGGTGCAGGCACACCAAACGTTACAAGGATGTATTGGAACTGCTTGATAATGGTATCAATGTATATACAACGGTAAATGTCCAGCATCTGGAGAGCCGGAGGGATACCATCGCTCAGATAACAGGTATCACTGTCAATGAAACCTTCCCGGATGAGATATTTGAGATGGCTGATGATGTGGAACTGATCGATATCACCCCAACCTCCTTGCTTGACCGTTTGGCCGAAGGGAAAATATATTCACCTCAACGATCGAAAGAGGCTGTCCAGAATTTCTTCAGAAAAGGGAATATCACCGCTTTACGGGAAATGGCACTTCGTCTTGTTGCAGATAGGGTCGATAAGCAGTTGAAAACCTACATGCAGGAAAAACACATACCGGGACCATGGAAGACCGGTTCGCATCTTCTGGTGTTGGTTGGGCCGAGTAAATCGTCCGCTAAACTGATACGTTATGCAAAGAGTCTTACATATACCATGAATGCAAAGTTGGTCGCTTTACATGTCGAAAACACGCAAATGCTTGATGATGCGCAAAGAGATCAACTTGCAAAGAATATAGATCTTGCCCGTCAGTTTGGGGCTGAGATAATTATCACTTCAGGCAACGACCTTGTTTCAACAACATTGGAAGTTGCCCGCAAAGAAAACGTGACTCACATTATCATTGGTAAATCAGGTAAAAAGAGCTTCTTCTCCTCTATATTTGGCAGGGAAGACTTTGTACACCGTCTTATAAAAGAAAGTGGAGAGATTGATGTTTCTGTCATCGAACCCGGTTTTGAGGCAAGGCAGTATCGTCGCAAGTTTATATCGCATGTAGACTTCTCCTCCTCTTATAAAGAATATTTGAGGGTGATCTTCATTGTATTGGCAATAATGCTACTGTGTTTTCCCATTTCTGTTCAGATTGGGTATCTCTCAATCTCTTTTATCCTGTTATTCGAGGTGCTGATCTTATCCATTTTCTTTCGATTAGGGCCTGTATTGGTTGCATCATCGTTGAACGCTGTTCTTTGGAATCTGTTTTTCATTCCTCCTGCATTCACCTTAAGAATAATCAAGACCGAAGATTTTCTCGCTTTCAGTATGTTCTTCATTATTGCTTTGGTTACCGGATCACTCACATCCCGGTTGCGCAAACAAGAAAGACTTACACGTAAACGAGCGGAGAAAACCAATGCTTTGTTTCACCTCACCAGCCAGTTGGCAAGTGCAGAGAATGTGAAACGGATTTTAGAGATTGGGAGAGAAGATATAAAGAAGTATTTTGATATTGATGCTTTCTTTCTCCTTCAGGACGGGAATGGGAAACTGAAAAACAAACTATGGAATGGTAATCAGGGCAGCTTCAATGAGTCAGTTTACAGCATCGCACAATGGGTCTTCAAATATTCGAAGAAAGCAGGACGATTTACCGATACGTTGTTATCGAGTAACTATACATTCTATCCGCTAAAAGGGGCGAGGATAAAGCCGGGTGTGGTGATCACGAAACAAACTATGACTTTTAACGGAGAAGCCGAACTGTTTTGGGATATGTTTCTCATACAGATATCCAATGCACTCGAGCATCATTTTCTGGCTCAACTCGCCAAGAAAGCAGACTTTCTGGATGAATCAGATAAGTTGTATAAGACGCTGTTTAATTCCATTTCGCATGAGCTGAGGATACCAGTAGCCACTATTATGGGTGCATCGGATACCCTTTTGACCCATTCATATCCTGATGATGTACGAAAAGAGCTTTATGAGGAGATACTCACGGCATCGAAACGTCAGAATCGTCTGATAGAAAACTTACTCAATATCTCGCGGTTGGAAACAGGTAAGATTGCTCCGCGTATAGACTGGTGCGATATAAGTGACGTGTTTAATAGCGTGATAGCGAACCTGAAAGACGATCTGAAATCATTCAAACTGGATGTGGTGGTGCCCTCCTCCATGCCATTAGTGAGAATTGACTTCGGACTGATGGAGCAGGTTTTATACAATCTTGTTGCCAACTCCTGCAAATACAGTTATCCCAACACTAAAATACGATTGAAAGCCTTTTATGATAATGGCAACCTGATCGTACAGGAGATGGATAGAGGTCCGGGGTTTGCTCCCGAACTGCTTCCTTCTGTTTTTAATAAGTTTCATCGGATAGGAAGTCAGATGACAGGAGGATTGGGATTAGGGTTGTCCATCGCCAAAGGGTTTGTAGTTGCTCTCAAAGGAACTATAACTGTGGAGAATCGTCAGAACGGAGGTGCAAGGTTCACCATAAAGATACCTACCGACATATCTTATGGAAATAGTACAATGACCGAAGAACAATAAATGCCATGGACACAATATTGATTGTTGATGATGAACTTCAGATCCTCCGCTTGCTCAATATAACACTCTCGGCTAGTGGGTATAAGATTATTGAGGCAGCGACTGGTAAGGATGCTTCCTTCATGGCTGCATCCCATCATCCGGCATTAATTGTGCTCGATTTAGGATTGCCTGATATGGATGGGATGGATGTGTTGAAGAGTCTCAGGGAGTGGTTTTTTAAGCCGATTATAATTCTGTCTGCACGTAATACCGAAGAAGACATTATTCATGCGCTTGATATTGGGGCAAATGATTATCTATCCAAACCATTCCGAACCGGAGAATTGTTGGCTCGCATCAGGGCATCCTTACGATTGAACCAAAGTTCAGGCGATAATCCTGTTATTAAGATTGCTGATTTATCAATCGATATGGTGAATCATATTGTAAAGAAGAAAGAGGAATTATTGAAATTCACTTCTACGGAGTTCTCCTTGTTGAGTCTCTTTGCTAAAAATCAGGGTTGTGTGCTCACACACCAATATATACTGAAAGAGATCTGGGGCTACGGTTATCTGGAGCAGACACAGTATTTACGTGTGTTTGTTGCTCAACTACGGAAGAAAATAGAAGATGACCCTTCTAAGCCCATGTTATTATTGACTGAATCGGGCATTGGATATCGTTTTGGTATCTGAAAGGCTCATTCTGACAATAGCGTGAGTCTGTAATTCTATCTGTATAGGGCTCTCGTAATGGATCTTCCTTCCGCCTCATTCGTTTCGGTCTTCATCACTTTCTACGATCCCTTCAAGTGTGATCTCTTCCTGCGAGACAAATGGAATCTTCCGGTATTCGCACTCGTTCAAGAGGCAATGCTCACAATGGTTTTCGTTGCAGGGGTCGGAGTGGATGGATACTTCCACACGGTCTGAAAACTCCATGACCAAGGTATGCTTCAGTCCCTCACAGGCATCGTGACTCTCCTTGATCGTATAAAACCAAGGTAAAGTAAGGTCGCAATCTACATACAGGTAACTGCCGTATTTGATGGCTTTTGTATTGTGAATATCAATCCATTCCGGTCGGCGATTATCAGTAATGATATGAACCATGCTCTTTAGTACCTCTTCATCGGCCTTGTCCAGCAGATTAGCAATCGTCTTTCGTAAGATGCTTATGCCCGTTATAACAATCACCGAACCAAAGATGAGTGCCAGAGCACTATCAATCCAACCAAGTCCCGTAAAGTAGAGGCAAACTAGTCCAAGCACCAGACCTATTGTCGAATAGGTGTCCGACTGTAAGTGTTTACCTCCCGATACCAATGCGATGGAATGATGTTTCTTTCCCACATAAATGCTGTACCATCCCATGGCATAATTCATTGCACCGGCAACGGCTACGACAATAATACCTATATCTAGTTTCTGAATCACAGCGGGAGTGAAAAGACGGTTTATTCCTTCATAAATGATCAGTCCGCCGGCCAAGGCAATCAGTAGTCCTTCGATGGAAGCAGAGATGAGCTCGATCTTACCGTGTCCGAAAGGATGCTTTTTATCCTTCGGTTTCGATGCCCATTGCAGACTGAACAGGCTGATCAATCCGGCGGAGACATTGACGATACTCTCCATTGCATCGGTAAGAATACCAACCGAGTTCGTGAGATAAAAAGCAAAAAACTTTCCGATTAAAATGAGAAGAGATAGAGATACGATCCACTTTTGTACCTTTACTTTCAGGAGATCTTGGTTTGCAACCATATTGTTTGTCTTAACATGTTGAAATAGCGTAATCTGTTATGGAAATGAATCGAATAGCAAAGGTATCTTAATTTTTCAAGTAACCGTATATTAAACATGCAATATTTTCTTACCTTTGGACTTCTTCTAAGAATAGTAAACTGAAATACCTAGTATGAATAAACAAATCAAGTGGGGTGCTATTATCCTCATCACAGTTCTGATTGTCGGAATGATCTTTTATCCCGATCTGAAAAAGAGTCTCTCAGGCAAAGAAACGACTGCGGGAGCTCCTTTCCCGGGGAAAGGATCAAAAGATAAGGTGTTGAATATTAATGCAATTGTATTGAAATACCAGACGCTCTCTGACAAGATTGTCAGCACCGGCAATATCATTCCCGATGAGGAGGTGGATCTCTCTTTTGAATCATCAGGCAAGGTGACAGACATCTATTTCAAGGAAGGTACGCATGTGAAGAAGGGCGAACTTCTTGCCAAGATCAATGACAAACCTCTGCAAGCCCAGTTGAAGAAACTGGAGGCGGAGATTCCACTCGCCGAAGATCGTGTATACCGGCAGAAAACTCTGCTGGCAAAAGATGCGGTGAGCCAGGAAGCGTTCGAACTGGTGAGTACGGACAATGAGAAACTGAAGGCAGACATTGAACTGGTTAAAGCAAATATCTCCCAGACCGAATTGCGTGCTCCGTTTGACGGTATCATCGGACTGAGAAATGTGAGTGAAGGAGCCTTTACCTCACCCACAACGGTCATCACAAAGTTGACCCGTATTGCTCCCCTCAAGATAGACTTTTCCATCCCCGAGAGTTATTCCTCAGATGTGAAAAATGGTACGAAGATTCTCTTCCGTCTGCAAGGCGAAGATGGCACTGTACGCGAATATCAGGCTGCCGTCTATGCGGTGGAGAGTAAGGTAGATATGAACACCCGCACGTTAAAGGTGCGTGCGCGTTATCCGAATGTGGGAGAGAAGATAGTGCCCGGCCGATATACTTCTGTGGAGATCACGAAACGCGAAATTGAAGACGCACTTGCGGTGCCTAGTGAGGCTGTCATTCCGGAAATGGGAAAGAATATGGTGTATCTCTATAAGAGTGGAGTTGCT
>DATCIB010000171.1:0-5158 GCA_036508045.1 Bacteroidales bacterium | reverse complement strand
AACCCTGAAGGAGAAGCGCGCAGAGAAGGAAGCTAAACGCAAGGATCGCAGCTAGTATCATTTTCTATCTACTGAATGATATTCAGTTATTTAGAGCGCCCTTTCTAAATGCTTTATGCAGATGGAAAGGGTTGTTTTATTGCATTAATAAGCTGTTTGTATAGATGTGATTAGCGACCGCCGGCATGCTGAAATATGAACTCTCAGCGATTCCAGCATTTTTTTTGTCTTTATCTGGAGATGATGCTCTCTAATAATTCAGGCGCAATCCGTCTCTTTATATTTCAGGAAGGTGAAGGACTATCCAATGGGTTGAATGAAATCTTTATTTCAAACCGTTGAAAATGTATTGGCTCATTAGTGGCGAGTGGTAGCTCAATACTCTTTCTTGTATTCAATAATACAGCTGATGACTGATAGGTTTTGCAGAGTTTTGCGTCTAAGTACTAATTAATATTCTATGCTATGCATACATTTCAACCTTCTTTCTATTTCTTTACTTGTATCAAAGCGACGTTCTTACTCGTGGTAATGGAGCTCTCCATGAGTACGAATGCTGTTTCTCAGAATATGAGTAAGGTTGTTAGTACCCAAGCTGCCGACACATTTCACATAATAGAAGATTTAGCGGTTCCACCAATGATATTTTTTCCTCCAATGTTCCGAGGAGGAGGTGGTTTAATGTATTGGATTGATAAAACCATTCATTATCCGGAAGGTGCCCTGAAGGATGGCATAGAGGGGCTTGTAACAGTTACTTTTGTGGTAAATAAAGAGGGGAAAGTAACTCATGCTAAAGTCTTGAAAGGTGCTTCCAAAGAGTTGGATGCCGAGGCTTTGAGAGTGGTTCGTGAAATGCCAAACTGGTATCCCGCAATTAGTGAGACTCATAACGCAGAAGCAAAAGTTGCTTTATTCTTTACATTTGAATCTTCTGGAAAGATCACGTGCCGTAAGTCTGAAGGGATGAATAAAGAAGTCTTTGCAGACTATTACAATATAGATAAGTCACTTGTTGAGCCTGCTGATTTTTATGGTGGTAGAGACTCTTTAGATGGCTATTTGCTCAAAAAGATGAACTCCTCTTCTGCTATTAAGGATAGCAAATTGTCTCTGCTTATTTTTATTCAGTTATACATTGATGAAAAAGGAAGAGTAATAGGTGAGGATATCTATATTGATTCTCATGACAAAGTAAAGAGCAATACCGAGCAACTAAAAATCAGAAAAGTTATAGAAGGTATTTGCAAGCATCTTCCTGCATTTAAACCCGCTAAGATAAGGGATGGAGCCGTGAAAGTACTCTATTCAAATATCTGTTTCAGTTTAGATGGAAAAGGAACGATGAGGACTTTAAAAAGAAAATAAAACTCTCCACAGACAAAAGTAGTATCAGCTCCGTTTTCTCGGGAATATCTGTTGCTTTTTACATGGAAATTCGTACTTTTGCAGAATCTTAATAACGAGGAAGAATTATGGCAAAATACTTAAATGACGTTTCGAGAACTTTTAGCGAGTACCTGCTCATCCCGGGACTCACGACTAAAGGTTGTACTCCTGATTTGGTCTCATTGAAGGCTCCTCTGGTGAAATTCAAAAAAGGGGAGACTCCTGACATTACCCTGAATATACCCTTTGTCTCTGCAATCATGCAATCCGTGTCTGATGACAACATGGCCATCGCGCTAGCCAAAAACGGAGGAATCTCCTTTATCTTTGGTTCGCAACCCATTGATCAACAAGCCGAGATGGTGAGAAAAGTAAAGAAGTACAAAGCAGGTTTCGTCATTAGTGACGCCAATGTCAAACCGGATCAGCCCATCAGCGACATGCTCGCCATAAATGCGAAGACCGGTCATTCTACTTTTGGCGTGACAGAAAACGGGAAAGCTGACGGCAAACTGCTTGGTATCGTTACAGGACGTGACTACAGACCCGGTAAAGATGACTTAAATACCCCTGTAAAAGAGGTGATGACTCCTTTTAATAAATTGATTACCGGTGAGTTTGGCGTCTCATTGACGGATGCAAATGACATCATCTGGGATCACAAACTGAATTGTCTGCCTATCATTGATAAAGACCAGAACCTGAAATACCTGGTGTTCCGTAAGGACTACGACGAGCACAAAGAGAATCCGGATGAGCTTTCCGATATAAACAAAAAACTGATTGTGGGAGCCGGTATCAATACCCGCGACTATATGGAGCGTGTACCGAAATTGATTGAAGCCGGTGTGGATGTGGTTTGTATTGACTCTTCGGATGGTTTTTCCGTCTGGCAGAAAGAGACATTACACTATATCCGTACTAATTATGGTGATAAAGTAAAAATCGGAGCAGGTAACGTGGTGGACAGAGATGGTTTCCTTTATCTTGCGGAAGCAGGAGCGGACTTCGTCAAAGTCGGTGTGGGAGGTGGTTCAATCTGTATTACCCGCGAACAGAAAGGTATCGGAAGAGGGCAGGCTACTGCCTTGGTTGAAGTGGCACAGGCACGTGACGAATACTTTGCAAAGACCGGTGTGTATGTGCCGATCTGCTCTGATGGAGGTCTGGTGCAAGATTACCACATGGTACTTGCTTTGGCTATGGGTGCAGACTTTCTGATGATGGGCCGTTATTTCGCCCGCTTCGATGAAAGTCCTACACGCAAACTGATGGTCAATGGTAACTACGTGAAAGAGTATTGGGGCGAAGGCTCTAACCGTGCCCGCAACTGGCAACGCTATGACATGGGTGGATCTGATAGTTTGAAATTTGAGGAAGGTGTGGATAGCTTTGTTCCTTATGCCGGCAAACTGAAAGACAATCTTGCTATCACATTGGGCAAGATAAAATCAACGATGTGCAGCTGTGGCGTGACATCTATTGCTGATCTTCAGCAAAATGCCAAGATTACACTGGTCTCTTCTATCAGTATTGTCGAAGGTGGCGCACACGATGTAATCGTAAGGGATACAAGAAACAACTGATTTTTTCGTATAGATCAATAGGACGGATGTCATTCCTTTTTAGGAAGACATCCGTTTTTATTTGGTTGGGATTCAAGGTGGTTATTGTTTATTAATCACTATATTTGCGATAATGATCCATGTTGATCATTCACAAATAACTATCACGCATGGAATATCTCAACTATGGAGCTGTGGGCAATGGCCGGACAGCTGCTCTTATCTCTGATAAGGGAAGTGTAGACTGGTTTTGTTTTCCCGACTTCGATTCTCCTTCCGTATTTGCAAAGATACTGGATGCAGAGAAGGGGGGAAGCATGCGTGTGGAAGTAGGCGACAACTATACCATTGCTCAGAACTATGTGTCGCACACCAATATACTCTCCACCTTGTTTGACTCAGATGAGGGCGGCTTCGAACTGATTGACTTTATGCCCAAGTATCGCATTGAGTCACTCAATGACCACTATCTGCCCCCTGAAAGCTATCGTATCATTCGCTTGAAGTATGGCAAGCCCCGTTTGAAGGTGATTTATGACCCACGGCTTAACTATGCAAGCGAAGCTGTGACGCACAAATCGGGACCCGAGTATATCAAGACCTATTCCATGGTCAATGAGAGGGACTCTGTCTATCTGTATTCCAGTCTGAAACTGGAAGATATCCTCAGCCAAAAGGAGATTACGATTGCTCATGATGAGTTTATCCTGCTGTCCTACAACCTCAAACTAATCCCCATCAACCTGGATCGTGTCGAACTGGAATATGAACGTACAAAGGTGTATTGGATGGACTGGAGCAACCGTTCAAAGAAATATACGAAATATAATGATTTGATCGAAAGGAGTATGCTGGTGCTCAAACTGATGTCCTATCAGCGTTCCGGTGCTGTGTTGGCTGCTCTGACTACCAGTATTCCGGAGTCAGTGGGAGAGGTGCGCAACTGGGATTACCGTTTCTGCTGGATCAGGGATGCGTCCATGTCTATTGAGACGTTGCTGCGCGTGGGACACAGAGGTGCTGCGGAGGGTTTCATGAACTTTATTCAAAACATCCTGCTCAGCAAGAGTGACCGCTTTCAGATCATGTATGGCATACGGGGCGAACGGGTATTGGTAGAGCGCGAACTGGATCATATGAGCGGGTTTAAGAATTCGCGTCCGGTAAGGGTGGGTAATGAGGCGTATGTGCAACGGCAAAATGACTCTTATGGCTATCTCATGGATGTGATCTATCAGTATTACCTCTATTTCCCGGGCACGTTGAATGAGATTGAAGATATGTTTACTGTGGTGAGAAATATCGTGCGCACTGTGATTGAGCAGTGGCAGCAACCGGACAAAGGGATCTGGGAGATCCGCGGACCGGAGAAGCATTTTGTACTCTCGAAGGTGATGTGCTGGGTGGCAATGGATCGTGCTGAGAGTATCGCCAGACTGCTTGGCAAGGTTGGCTTCGCGGAGAAATGGCTGGCTGTCGCAGATACGATCCGGCAGGATGTGATGGAGCATGGGTGGAAAGAGGAGATCGGCAGTTTCTCACAGACCTATTGTAACACGGAGGTGGATGCTTCGTTGCTGTTGATGGAGGTCTATGGGTTTATCTCACCCGAGGATGAACGCTTTAAGATGACTGTCAATGCTATCATGAAAGGGCTCATGCATGAGGGGCTGCTCTATCGTTATCGCAACATGGATGACTTTGGCACACCAACTTCGGCGTTTACCATCTGTACCTTTTGGATGGTACGGGCACTATTTGTCACGGGACGGAAAGAGGAGGCTTTGAAGCTGTTTGACGAGCTTATCACGTATTCCAATCACCTTGGGCTTTTCAGCGAGGATCTTGACTTTGCCACCAAGAGTCAGCTCGGCAACTTTCCCCAGGCCTATTCCCACCTCGCGCTGATTAATACGGCTCTTCTTTTTGCTGATGAGGTTGAGAGGTCCAAGTTTATCAAACCGTAACTTCCTGATCTGCGTCAACAGACGGAGAAATGGAAGAACATCGGTCTGCGCCAGCAGACTGAAGCGGGCGGAGGCGGAGATGCTGCCTATCATAATTGTGAAAGCATTTTTGGGCAGTTCGTGAAAGGTATCTTCATCTGTCACATCATCGCCCATGGCAAGAATGAAATCATAATGCCCTTTTTCTAACAGTCTGCGGGCTTCCGAGCCTTTGGTGAAACGTGGCGATTTGAACTC
>DATCIB010000170.1:0-6614 GCA_036508045.1 Bacteroidales bacterium | reverse complement strand
GCGATATTCCTTTACAATATCCACCAGTTCCTGCTGATTGGTGTAGCGTTCTTTCGATTGGATATATCCAAAGAGGTACTTCGGCATCATAGGCGATGTGCCGGTCAATGTACGGTATTCACTCACCACATCATCCAACCGTGCGCCAGCCATGAAGTAATAATCTATCTGATGAGCAGCCTCCATTGTCAGACTACCCTCTTTGCCGTTAAATACCATGGCACAACCGGCATCAAACAGCAGACCATAACCATTGGTAGAGACCAGCACAGGAATCACCGCTTTCAGATTATGCTGCACCAGATACAGCGTCTTATTTCTCAGATTCATGTAATCTTCCATGTGACTCCCCAGACCATACAGCGCCTCATCCTCCTTGAAATCGAAGCTTTGTCTGAATTTCCAGGCAGACCCCAACGTATCGACACCGGCAGTTTCCACCCTCAGTTTCTCTCCGTCCGTTGTTTTTTCGATAAACTGACGTGATCCGTCAAAACGGTCCATCGTAATAGCCACAGGTTCGGCATCACGGGGACGCTCTGTTTCTTGCAACAAACGCTTGCCTTGAGCATCCTGAAAACTGAGGCTCCCGGTCGCACGATTGATGCTCACCTGGAGCTGTTTACTTTTCAATAAATAGTGTGCAGCATCTTCGCTTAACTGCCACCCAATCACCAAAGGCGAGCGGGGCACACACACATTTGTCCCGTTACCCAGAAAGTCAGTGTCTTGAGTATATTGAACACGAACCACAGAAGGAGAAGTGAACTCAACCCTGAGTATGCCGTCTTTCATCTGACAATACACCCCATTTGTCTCCTTGGTAATATGCACTACTTGTGCTACAGCTCCCGCCGTGACAAAAAAGAAAACAACCAATGCAGCAATATGTTTATTCATAAGAATTGATTTTATATAGAGGACTTATTATCCTTTTTCCGGGAATTATTTAAATAACAACTGTGCAAAATTATACAGATTGTTGCGCCAAACCGGCCAGGAATGTCCACCGGGATATTCACTGTAGCTGTATTTGATCTTCATTTCGTCAAACTTCGCAAGCATGATCTTGCAATTATTGTAAGCGATATCTTCTTTTCCACCCATCGCAATCCAAAATTGTTTCAGGTTCTTGTTGATAGCCCCAACATTGTTTTTCATAAAATCATACTGCGGATTGGAAAGTTCAGGTTGGTTTGACCACCATCCCGAGCTAAACACACCCAAATACGCAAACATTTCGGTATTTTTTACTCCGGCATCAAGTGTCTGCATCCCACCCATGGACAAACCGGCAAGAGCACGTGAATTTGCATCGGTTTTTACACGGTAGTTTTTCTCTACAAAAGGAATGACACTTTGTTTAAGTTCCTTTTCAAATGTGCTCAAAGCATCTGCTCCAAAACCCCTTGAGGGCATATTACCGTCCACCATGACCACAATCATGGGAACAGCTTTCTTTGCTGCAACCAGGTTGTCGATGATCAGATCCGTCTTGCCCTGAGTAGCCCAACCACGCTGATCTTCTCCACCACCATGTAAAATATAAAGCACCGGATATTTTACATTACTATTCTGGTCATATCCCGCCGGGGTGTACAGATAGAAAGTACGCCAACTGCCGAGCACCTCCGAATAATAACGTTTGATCCGAATATCACCATGCGGCACATCTTTAAGAGCGTAGTAATCATCACCCTTAAAAGGTACCTCAATACCTGAGGCCATGCGACCCATACCGTAAAAAGTTTCACTGGCAGGATCGGCAACAGCTACCCCGTCTATGATCAGCGAGTAATAATGAAAACCTTCGGTCAGCGAATCTGTGGTCTCTTCCCACATTCCGTCACTGCTTTTTACCAGATCATATTTTCTGCCCAAATCCACTTGTACCTTCATGGCATCAGGTGCTTTCACCTTAAATACAGCACGGCTGTCAGAAGTGATCTGAGGATATTGCGCATTGCGAATATTTGTAGATGCAGGTTTGGACGTCTGAGCAAAGCATAATGATACCTGCACAAGAAGTAGCAGAAATATATTTAATTTTCTCATCGTAAGAAGTTATTTGGCAGCCGGCTTAAATATGAGTTGCGAAAAATGATACAGATTGTCTTTCCATACCTTGAAATCGTGAAAACCGCCGGGAATGACCTGATACATATCAGGCACCTCATTCTTTACCATATACTCATGCGTACGTTGACTGAAGCTGAGCAGACCATCTTTGTCTCCCACTGAAATCCAAAGTAGTTTCAGCAGTTTCTTTGCTTTTGCAGGATCCGGAAGTAACTCTTCAGGAGCCTTTGTATTCGGAGCAGAAGAGAAACCACCCACCCATGCAAACGTATCCAGATTACCCAAACCAAAATTGAGCGACTGTCCGCCTCCCATTGACAAACCTGCGATCGCCCGACTTTCGCGATCTTTGATAACCGGATATTTCTTCTCGATAGCAGGAATCAGGTCATTCAACAGATCCTTTTCAAACGTTGCAAAAGCCGCCACCTTATCACCAGCCATGGTATTTCCCGTTGCACGGTCGTCTTTCATGGCACGCCCATTCGGAATCACCACAATCATTGGCTCAATCTTTTTCTCTGCATAGAGATTATCAAGAACTACCTGAGCCTGTCCGCCATTCAGCCATTCCATTTCGTCTCCTCCTATACCATGCAGGAGATACAATACCGGATATTTCTTGTCCGCAGAAAATCCGGCCGGAGTATAAACCATCGCTGTACGCTCCACTCCAACTGTCTGAGACATATACTTAAATGGCTCCACTTTCCCTTTGCTTATTGAACTGTTTTCAATATCAAAACCTGCGGGTGCCTGCGGCAGAGTTGTTTGCGCTTGTGCATACAGAATGCATGCACAGAAGCATACGACACTAAGAATCAATTGTTTCATCATACTTTTCATTTGTTAATTCAGATATTAAGTTCAGATCCTGTTCTTTTTTGAAGTAAAGATGCAATACATTTTTTGTTTTTCGATAAAACTAGCCCTTATTTTGCAAGATAGGTTCGAATTAATGGGATTTACAGATCACTATTTTCTCATTGCCTACAATATACATTCCTTCCGGAAGATTCAGTGTCGCATCTTTCCGCAGCACATTGCTACGAATCTTCACACCCATGATGCTGTACACATCCACCGGTTCATTTTCATCCAGTATGTTATCATACACATCCTCTACGCCCGTCGGTTTGGTATAATCGTCGTTATTGGTCACATAGACGTCACTAATTACGATATCAGAACTACCGTCAGACCAGAGACCTATGATATACAGATGACTTGGGTCAACCTTCGTAGTTGTACCTGATCTGACCATGGATTCAAGAGTCACCACCACTTGTTTGTTTGACTTAAAATCATACTGAGCAGCGCCGCCCCAATAATTATTCTCATCAAAAATCCGCAAGGAAGCACCACTGTAAGTGATAGATTTCAACTTGAAAACCAAGTATTTGTAACCCGATAAGTCAATACCATTACTGTACACCCAGCCTCCAAAACCATACTGACCCGTGCGAAGAGTTTTTATTGTCTCATAAAAATTTCCGGTTGCATAAATCGATGGATTAAACAACTTTTTGACGAGAGGGAAAGTTGTAGAAGTAACATATGTAGTCACCTGTTTTTGTTCACCGAGAGGTCCGGTGAAAGTGATGTTTACAGTTGATCCACCATCCTTCAAGGTAAAAGCTATTCCTTTTCTGATAGTTAATACATCGGTGTTCTCACTTTCATATCCGCATACCGCGCTGATGTCTTCAGAGTGTCCGTCGGCATACACTGCTTTTACAATGATGTTTGTTGAACTGTTCGTCAGAAACGTCAAACTATCACCCCCTGTCACCTTTATTTGAGACAATGTCAGCGAATTTTTAGTATAGCTCACAAAAGTGCTGTCGTAATAAGTACTTTCATCAAAACTACTTTCGGTGGAAAACCAGTCTACATCCACATATCCACCCGTTTCGGAGGTCGCGTAATTGAAGATGCCAAACTTATCGCCGGTGGCTGCAGACAGATTATATTCCATCGTCATGTCATCGCCAAGTTTGGTAAATGTAGTAGTATCATTGAAGCTGTAATAAAAACCAGCTTTACCCGTCGTGATGTTTGCCACAGCCCGCAGATAAATAACAGTATCTGTCACTGCCGGTCCGGTTTGCAGATCATTGTTGACACATGTGACTACTTTCTTTTCGCCGTTGCTCATAGTAACTCCGATATATCCGTAAAGGTCTTGCAACACCGACAACCCTGCCACATCCCCATTCTGCATACCCTTGATTTCCATCCGGATCGTTCCGTAAGAATGTTCGAGGTCTTTCGGAAACGCGAAAATACGCTGTGTCAGTATATTTTTGGCTCTTTGCAGACTATCTGTAACGCCCACCGTTTTCAAACGCAGATAACCGACACGATCTATCAACGACCATTGTGAGTGATCCGGATTTTCATTCCATCCCCATTGCAAACCTAATTTGTAATGACGGAATATATCGTTCGTCACGAGTGATGTCGATATATAACTCCTGCCTACATTCGGTTTCTTAATTTTGATGGATTCTTTGACCGTTTCATCGACAACAGGTTTGCCATCTACCCAGGTAACGGGCAGTAGATGAGGAAATTTACCATACGAACCTTTGTCATAGCTTACTATCGCCCACCATTCGCCTGACTTTGTTTGCACCATGGTTCCCGCATGAATATCTGAATCATCAACCAGTTGTTTACCATTCAAAGAAATGTTATTTATCAGTTGGTCGCTATACTCCCAATTGACCAGGTCTTTCGATTGCAGGATCGTTGTAGAGGGAACGAAATTCGGATTTGAAGAAATCAGGAAATAGGTGTCATCGGACAATACAACGATTGGATCCGGAAAGTCACCGGCAATCACAGGATTAGCAAAAGTGCCGTCACCATTGTCGGTCGTGCATTTATTTGCAAAATCGGGACGCGGATAATTTACCTTTTCATAGGCCTGATACCAATGATACGCGGGCCATGGACATGCCTCCGGATCATTAAAGAAAGTAGCTGTATCAGCTCCTCCCGGGACAAATGGAATATCTTTAAATTTAGCAAGAAGTTCCGGACCGGTAAAGATGAGCCAACTCACATTTCCGGATCTATCCGTAATCTTTTGAAAATTAGCTCCGAATCCATCTCCACCAGCAACTCCGGTGACGTCTTTTCCCCACGACTTATTATATTTAGCCGGAGCCCAATCCATTTCAGTGACCACGATCGGTGCAATATCAGCAACCGGTTTGACCTGGCTATCCCATCCACTCTGAAAGGCCGCATAACCATTTCCGCTGTTAAACCAACCCGGATAGACATGAACGGCATAACCTATATTTTTACCTACGATAGGATTGGCCGCATATCCTTTATACAATGACTGATAGCCCAAACCGGGTACCCAAAGGATATTATCTGCACTAGCCCGTATCGTATCCACCACTGCTTGAAAATAGGTTTTCAGGTTGTCGAAATGCCCTTGCGAACCGGCACCATAAGTACCATCCTTCCCAAGGATATCTACCGGCTCATTCGCCAGCTCAAACATAATAGCCGGGTTGTTCTTCAGTTTGGAATTTTGAGCAACGTATCCCCAGACTTTGATAAGATATTGGTTATAGGCATCACCTACGGCAATCTTACCCGGACAAACACCGGGAGGACGAATAATAACATACAAACCTTTCGAAGCGGCGTATTGCGCCATAGGGATAAACACACTGGTCAGATAGGTTTTAAACCTATTAAAGTCGAAAGCCGAAATATCATTTTCACCGGTAGTATTGACACCGGGGGTATTCGACCAGTACGGATCCATGTGTAATCGAATGAAACTCATTTTCCAACCGGCTTTCAATATTCCGTCGATAATACCTTTGTTATATTTCAAACATCCCGACACGAAATAATTACTCCACATCCTTCCCTCCTCGTTAAACCAAGGGGAGTACGTTTGTGCAAAACCATGCAGATTAACAGTATTACCCTGAGGATCTTTCAGATAACGACCGTCCACATGCAGTTGCGGCATCGGCATACCTTCCCATGCGAAGATGTTGATTGGTATGAGCAGCAGAAGACCGATAATAAGTTTTCTGCTAAAATGATTTGCTCTAAATACTTGATTTTTCATTTTGAAATTTTAAAATTTAACTCCTATCCGATTCGTTGCTCTTCCGTGTAGCATACAGTCCGATATCTTTGTTTATTCTGTCATTCTGTTATTCTCCGCCGCCGTCGATCGTTTGAATGGATCCGTCTTCCCGGTATTCCATCTCCACCACTTTCAGACTGCGTAACCATGTTTTTCCACCCGACGGCACACAGTCGTGATGAAACAGATACCATTTTCCTTTAAATTCCACAATCGAATGATGTGTCGTCCAGCCGACTACCGGCGTGAGGATCACCCCCTTGTAGGTAAAAGGACCATACGGACTATCACCCACGGCATAGCATAACTTATGCGTATTCCCGGTGGAATAGGAAAAGTAATATTTCCCTTTGTATTTGTGCATCCACGAAGCCTCAAAAAAGCGTCGGTCATGATCTCCGGCTTT
>DATCIB010000169.1:0-4988 GCA_036508045.1 Bacteroidales bacterium | reverse complement strand
ATATCTCCTTTTAGCAAGATGCCTTTCTCGTCTGCATACTGATGTACATCTAGCAGCTGAAGATAGAGATGATACTGCAGAAATACATAAAATTGAGTTTGACGCACCGTATCTTCATCCTCAGAAAGTAACTTCCTGGCTGTTTTATAATCAGAGTACTCACCCCATTCATGGAAGTTTGAGGTATTAAACCGTTCACGCAAGTAACAATATAAAGAGTATGGATAGAGCCACTCCTTATTCTCATCGCTAAACCATTGACAGCCGCAGCCATTCAGAATATCTTCTCCCTCCTGAGCATATAGAAGACGAAAGTACTCCCATTTTAAGGAGTCCACTTGTTCATAATGTACCGTGTCCTTGCTGTTTAGTTGTTGCTGCAAAAGATCAAAACGGTTGCTTTGTTCTTTATCCGTCAGTATCCCCATCTTCTGTAAGTTTAGGTAGAGGGGGTGAAGCGCATAAATTGAGATGGCATTGTACGGATAGGAATCAAACTTTGTATGCGTCATCGTAGTGTCGTTAACAGGTAAAACCTGTATGATTTGCTGCCCTGTCTGTTTGGCCCAATCCACGAGCAGTTTCAAATCATCAAACTCACCAATACCAAAACTCTTTTCCGACCGCAAGGAGAATACAGGAATGGCAACACCTGATGCACGCCAGTAAGGCTTCTTGTTCCGAAATAACTTGCAGGAGTCTTCTTTTTGCCAGTCATCCTGACATAAGAGATCCCCTCCACTATATTCGATTGAATGCGGATAGCCATATTCCCGGATATCCATCATATTCTTCTCACCTATCAGATAAGAGTATAGGATTGGTTGGTCGGAATACGCAAAGTCGAGGGAAAGCTCCCAATAGCCTTCTTTCGTATAATACATGCTGACAGCCTTATCTCGTTGCCATTCACCGAGTTCGGGAGCTGAACCGGAAATAAGGACATTCTGTCCCCATCTGGTATCATAGTGTATCTTAAAGCTTAGTTTCATTTTCAATATAAGAATCTAATTTCGCTACTGCAATATTAATGATAATGTTTGAATTAGTAAACAAAAGACTCGCTTTTGTGAAGCGAGTCTTTCGAAAAGTAATCGGAAATCACTATTACATCATCCACACTTAGAGGTTCCGCAGGATTTACAGGTGAGACACCCTTCCTGATAAACCAATGTTTCTTGTCCGCAGTTCGGGCATTTCTGTCCGGTAGCAGCAGTACCATCAGGCATATATCTTTTCAAAGCACGTTCCACTCCATTCTTCCATGTATTGATAGACGCATCGTTCAGTTCGAGAGCATTTACTAGCTTCATAACCTGATCGATAGGCATACCATAGCGCAATACACCAGAAATCAGTTTGGCATAGTTCCAGTATTCAGGATTAAACTTACCATTAAGTCCCTCGATTGTAGTCTTGTATCCCCGTTTGTTGCAGAATTGGAAGTCATAATGTTTTGTGCCATCATCATCATAATTTTTGATGATCTTTCCTTTGTTGACATTCTTAGGCAGCATGATGCCATCTTCATCATCTTGAATACCTGTAAAGATCTCATACGGTTTTTCGTCGTACAATCCTACGAAGGCAATCCACTTCTCTTTGTTGTTCTGAAAACGAACAACATCAGCCTCTAATGCTTTTGGACGTACTGTGACAATCTCGTGGATCACTTTCGGTTTCTCATCCGAAGGTTTTTCTATAGCTGACAGGATACCCGACCGTGATCCATCACGATACACTGTGCATCCTTTACATCCGGAGCGCCAAGCCTCTTCATAGAGTTGACCGACCAGCTCTTCCGTTGCAGTTGACGGGAGGTTGATGGTTACGCTAATGGAGTGGTCGACCCATTTCTGAATACGTCCCTGCATCCGCACTTTTGCCATCCAGTCTACATCATTGGCAGTAGCCTTGAAGTAAGGTGAACTCTGGACAAGTATATCCACCTCTTCTTGTGTGTATTTCTTTGCTGTGTCATATCCTTTGGCCTTCATCCAGTCCACAAACTTATGGTGGAACACGACATATTCTTCAAAAGTATCACCAACTTCATCTACAAAATCAATATGAGATTCAGAATCATTCGGATTGATTTTTCTTCTTCTTCTGTAAACCGGAAGAAAGACAGGTTCGATACCGGAAGTTGTTTGCGACATGAGACTGGTTGTTCCTGTCGGAGCAATGGTGAGACAGGCAATATTACGACGGCCATATTTCTTCATATCCTCATACAGACTCTTGTCTGCTTCTTTCAATCGCTTGATGAACGGATTGTTTTTCTCACGTTCAATATCGAATATTTCAAAAGCACCACGGTCTTTTGCCAGATATACAGAGGATCGATAAGCTTCCAGTGCGACTGTCTTCTGAACGGTTTCTGCAAAATCAGTAGCTTCTTCTGTTCCATAACGCAGATTCAATGCTGCAATCATATCCCCTTCTGCAGTGATACCCACGCCCGTACGGCGACCTTTAATTGTTTTCTCTTTGATCTTTTCCCAAAGTACTCTTTCAGTATGTTTCACTTCTTCAGATTCCGGATCATTGGTGATCTTGAGGATAATCGCATCAATTTTTTCCATTTCAAGATCGATGATGTCATCCATGATACGCTGAGCCAAAGCCACATGTTTCTTGAATAAATCAAAATCAAAATAGGCATCAGACTTGAACGGATTGACAACGTATGAATACAGGTTGACTGCAAGCAAACGGCAGCTGTCATAAGGACACAAAGGAATCTCTCCGCACGGATTTGTAGAAACAGTGCGGTAGCCAAGGTCTGCGTAGCAGTCTGGCACAGACTCGCGGATGATGGTATCCCAGAACAAGATACCCGGTTCGGCCGATTTCCATGCATTGTAAATAATTTTCTTCCATATTCTCTTCGCGTCAACGGATTTCTCAAATATTGGTTTTTCGCTGTATATAGGATATCTCTGGGTATAACTTGATCCACTGATAGCAGCCTCCATAAATGCATCATCCATCTTTACGGAAACGTTGGCACCCGTCACTTTCCCTTCTGTCATCTTTGCATCAATAAACGACTCAGAGTCTGGATGATTGATGGAAACACTCAGCATTAACGCGCCCCGACGACCATCTTGCGCCACTTCGCGGGTAGAGTTGGAGTAACGTTCCATGAAAGGAACTAATCCGGTGGAGGTCAGAGCCGAATTCTTAACCGGAGAACCATACGGACGGATATGTGAAAGGTCATGACCTACACCGCCACGGCGTTTCATCAATTGCACCTGTTCCTCATCAACTTTCATGATTGCTCCATAAGAGTCTGCATCACCATTCATACCAATCACAAAACAGTTGGATAGCGAACCGATCTGGTAATTGTTGCCAATACCGGTCATCGGACTTCCTTGAGGGATGATGTAGTTGAAATGATCGAATAATTTAAATAGCTCCTCACTACTGATAGGGTTTGGGTATTTTTGTTCGATTCGTGCCACTTCATTAGCCAAACGCCAATGCATGTCACTGGGATTCTTCTCGAAAATATTCCCGTAAGAATCTTTTAATGCATACTTGCTGACCCATACCCGGGCAGCAAGTTCGTCTCCTGTAAAATATTCAAGAGATGATTTAAATGCTTCATCGTAGTCGTAACCTTTGTTTTCCACTGATATTGAAATTGTTAGAGTATGAATATTGTAAGCTTATTTGATTTTCTATAATTACTAACTGCAATATTAGTAATGAATATCGAATTGCCCAAATATATTAACATGTTATTTCATCAAAAGCAGAAAGTTTTCCGAAATATTTTTTAGATTGCTGATATTCAGATATATGAAAAAATTGATGGATTGAAAAGTTTCCTAGAAATATATTTTGTATTATTATTAGACTACTTGTTATCCTTGAGCTAACGTGTAAAACATGGCAACAGCAGATGCCAGCATAACCAGAAATGTAATCCAAACCACCGTATTTGACAACCACCCACTGCGGTATTCGCCCATAATTTTCTTATTACGGGCAATTCGGGCAATCAGAAATATTAAAGGTACCGCTGCCACGCCATTAAAAACAGCCGTAAAAACAAGTGCATGAATTGGATCAATACCAATAAAATTAATCATCAACCCGATAATGGTCGCAATAGTAATTACCCCATAAAAACCATGCGCTTTTTTTAATTTAAGATTAAGCCCCTGTTTCATATCAAAAGCTTCAGATAAGGCATAAGCTGCTGAACCGGACAATATGGGAATACCTAATAAGCCCAAACCGATAATGCCTACAGCAAAAATAAACTTGGATAAAAAACCTGCATATGGGAAAGTCTGAACAAGTGGCTCCAGTGCCTTGGCGGCATCGGCAGCTGATTCGACATTTGTAATGCCGTTCTGATGTAAAACTGTCGCAGCCACCACAATGATTGACCAGGTAGCGATTTCCGAAAATAACATGCCTATGAAATTATCAATCCGCAGATTTTTAATAAATTTCCCCCCAATTTTGGGCTTTCCATACCGGCTCATCAAATGTTGATCCTTTTCCTCCTCCACCTCTTGCGAGGCTTGCCAGAAAAACATATACGGAGAAATTGTTGTACCCAAGATGCCTGTAATGATGAAGAAAAACTCAAAATTTAATTCCACATGCGGCAAAAAGGTAGCGGAAACAATCGTAGGCCAGGGCTGGTTAACCATAAAGACAGTAAGTGGATAAGCCAATAGAGCCAGGGCCAACCATTTTAAGATACGGGAATAAACCCGGTAGGTAGTAAAAATTTCCAGAATTAAGATCAGAGCCGTAAAACCTAAAGTCAAAACAACAAAATTAACAGGAATAAGCAATTGGGCCGCAGCAGCGAGAGCGCCAATATCCGCACCGATATTAATTGTATTGGCAACTACTACAAGTAAAACAGCCGCATATAGAACCTTTTTGCTATAATTAGCTTTGATTACGGCTGCTAAACCTTGCCCGTTTACGGCACCAATCCGTGCGCAAGCTTC
>DATCIB010000168.1:0-5060 GCA_036508045.1 Bacteroidales bacterium | reverse complement strand
TTAATACGTGATCAGGAACCTTGTGTGTCGTGCCGATATCAATGGATTTGTCCTTCGCCTTCAGATTTTGAGAGGGCATTGGATCAACCGAATCTTTGTCATTTAAAGAAACAGAGTGAAAAGCATGTTATATAACTAATTTATTATTTTATTTATGAAAGACTTAAAGAGTATCAAACTTACGAAGCTGGACCGCGTTCGGTTGGAAGAACGCAAGATGAGTTATTTAGTTGGTGGTGATCGTATGCATTATGATAATCCAGCGACTGCAGGTAACTGTAATTGTGGTTGCTACTATGCAAACAGTGGTGGTTCGAGCACGGAATCGAATGATAAGACGAATAAAGAGGGTAAACTCACTTCGTATTCTACCCCAGCGGAAATTCCGCAAATAATTAGAATTAAAATCTAAATGAGTAACATCAGAGATTGTTTTACGCGAACCATCTCTGTAGCCTTCCTCTCCTAACAGCGGCGAAGTTCTTTCGCTACTGTTAGGATGTATTATACTATATATGAAGCATGCACTTCTTATTTTAGCACATAAAGATGCGGGTCATCTGACCGGGATAATCCGTTTCTTTAGGGAAGATTTTTATGTCTATATTCATATCGACAAGAAAAGTACCATTACTCAGGAAGAACGAGCTGCCTTGAGAAGCATGGAGAATGTACGTTTGGTGGAATCACGCTATTCCATCAATTGGGGAGGACATAATGTATTGAAAGGTGTGGTTTATTTGATGCGGATGGCTGCCGGAGAAGGTTTGGCGGACTATTACCATCTGATTAGCGGACAGGATTTTCCGACGAAAAGTCCTGGGGAGTTCCAACGTTATTTTGAGCAACGCAAAGGTACCGAGTTCCTGGATTATTTTATGCGTCCCGATAAAGAATGGACGGATGAAGGTAAAAACAGATTGACATTCTATTCTTTGTATGACTTCTTAGATATAAATAAGCCCGGACATGTTGATCTCCTGAGAAAGCTGGACAAGTGGCAGAAAAAGTTTCGTATTCGCAGAAAACTACCGTTCAAACAATACCCTGTATTGTATGGCGGTTCCTGCTGGTGGTCTCTGACCAATGATTGTTTGCAATACGTAGTAAAAGAGACGAAGCAACACCCTTTTTTATTTCGATGGCTACGTTTCGCATTTGCCCCGGATGAGGTGTATGTTCAGACACTCTTACTCAACTCACCCTTCCGGTCGAGAATTGAAAAGGACAATCTGCGTTATATTTGCTGGGAGAAAAGAAATGGCAATTATCCGGCAAACCTGGATGAAACGGATTTCTTGAAGATTAATGGGTCTATTATGCTTTTCGCACGAAAGATTGAATATCCCATATCAACACTCTTGATGGAAAAATTGAAAAACAGAGAAGAGCAAAACGCTCACAAAGACGAACTTCCGATCAGTATAGTGATGGCGGTTTACAACACAGCTCCCTATCTCAGGGAGTGTATGGACAGTATTCTGAATCAGAGCTTTCGTGATTTCGAATTCATTATTGTGGATGATGGCTCAACCGATGATGGACTTTCAATACTGAAAAGCTACCAGGATGCACGGATTCGCATTATTGAAAATAAGCACGACTACATAGATTCACTAAACAAAGGTCTCAATGCTGCCCGTGGCACTTATATTGCCCATATGGATTCGGATGATATCACTAGTTTTGAACGTCTTTCCATGCAGTATAATTTTATGGAGTTGCATCCGGAGATTGTTCTCTGCGGCTCCTGGCATAACATATTTGGAGTAGGACATCCAACGACTTACCGGGCGTTTCCCTGTAAACATAATGAAATTGTACTGAATATTATTCACGGAGAGAACCCAATGAGTCACCCGACGGTTTTCATACGTCGTGAGTTTTTGACTACACATCAGCTTCAGTATAGCCAGGAGTATATTTATGCAGAAGATTTTAAATTATGGGTAGATATCATAAAAGCTGGAGGAAGGGTAGAAAATCTTCCGGTTTGTATTCATTCGTACAGACAATCCAATACCCAGCTTATCAGAACACGTAGCGAAGAAATGTCAGCAATGTCTGATCAGATTTATTATGATTTTCTGGAATATGTGATGGGTTTGTTAGGAGAAGAGAACGAGAAACTCTGCCAAGTGATGGAACAAATGATTTTGCTTGTCAATGAGGGGATTGTTCCGTATGCTGCTTTGAGAGAGTTCGTCTATGAAGCCTATTCAGACTATCTTTATCGAAAAGACAGGAATAAGGAGGCTGGAGATGTATGAGAATATATATTATATCTGATCAGAGCAGCCGTGCCGGTATCTATGGAGTGGGTACGTATGTGCGCTCTTTGTGCGATTGTGCTGCATCATGCGGCTATTCCTACAGCATTGTTCATTTGGTTTCAGATCTCATAGAGCCCTCCTTGGAAGAAGACGAAGATGGTACGCAACATTATTATTTGCCGGGAATCGAAGGGAAAATGGAGACCTCTATTTATTATAAGAGCGTCGTTTATACGTTGCGGGATCTTGTGGCAGATATGGACGAACGTGCTTTGTTTCACCTCAATGCTCATCTTCAACATGAGATGATCGGCGAACTTCGACACTTGTTCCCAAACTGTTTGATCCTGTATTCAATCCATTACTTCAATTGGATTTTTTCGTTGTCCGGTAGTACTAATTATCTGAAAGAGATCCTCTTGGAGAATATAAAACTTTGGGGCACTTTATCTGCTCAATGTATCCGAAATGATTTTCGGAAGGAGCAGATGCTCTTTCGTGAAGTGGATCGGGTGCTTTGTCTGAGCCATTTTGCCTATGATGTAGTTGCAAATATTGCGGGTATTGAGACAGAACGGTTGTCTTTGGTTTACAATGGATTGAAAGATGAACGAAAAGCGTATTCGGAGGATGAACTCCGGGAAATCAGAAAAAAATATAGTTTGGATCTGTCTGAAAAGATCATTCTCTTTGCCGGACGCTTGGATCAGCTGAAGGGGGTAGTGCATATCATTAAAGCGTATAAAGAATTGAAGAAAGCGTATCCGCATTGTCATCTGGTAATGGTTGGAGAGGGTGACTTTCCTTATTATCTGGAAATTGCCGAAGAGACTTGTGGCTCCATTCTTTTTACGGGTCGTCTTGAAAAAGTGAAGTTGTATGAATTATATGCCATTGCTGATATGGGGGTAATGCAATCCTTTCACGAACAATGTAGCTATGTAGGCATAGAGATGATGATGCATGGACTTCCAATCATTGGAACCAACTCTTCCGGATTGGATGAGATGATTATCGAAGGAGAAACCGGATTGAAACTTCCGGTCATTGAGCAGAATTACCAAGTGGATGTGGATATTCACCTGCTGAAAGAAAAGATGCTTTATATCCTTCGGAATGACGAGATGCGTGCGCTTATGAGCCGAAATGCCAGAGAACGATACGAGAATGTATATTCAGATAAGGTGATGGAGCGGGAGATGAGATCTATTTATAAGAGTCTGAAATAATGCTTTCTCTCCTTTTTTCTTGTGGTGAAAAGGGATGAATATGGACGATTAAATTGGAGAAAAATAAAATGTCCACCAAGGACTCTGTGTGATTGTGATCTAATCGTAATAATATGAGTTATTTAGCCTGTTATTGATAGGTGAAAGATGTCCACCTGTTTTTTATTGTAGTTTGAATTTTACATCCTATCTTTGCAGCAAAAGTAATAACATTATTAAGAAGTTATTCATTATGAAAGTTCAAAGAAGAATCCATCCTTTGCTATTAGTTGTTCAGATAGTTCTAGTATTGTTGCTGGTTGTTAGGTGTCATTCAAACAAAGAGACTACTGATTCATCCAAACAGAAGGATTCGGCATTTGTGTTCACTACGCCCAAGGTGCTGGATATGGAAAGTTGTATTGATGCGCATTTTGAGTTTCATCCGGACGAATTAATATTGAAAGATTCGACAGGGCTTCTCTCTCTCTCGGATATTGCAGATGATGTGGAATATGTGCTTTTGAAAGCGAGCAACGGCAAACAAGAGATCTATTTTGACAGGGTACCACATATATTCCTTTCACAGAACTATATTTTTGTACAACTAGATGATAATGTGGTTCAATATGACCGTCAGGGTAATTTGATCCGTACCATCGGACGGCAGGGAGCTGGTCCCGGAGAATATAACTGGGTTTTTGAGATGGCGGTAGATGAACTGCAAAAGAAGCTCTTTGTGAGTTGCAGCGGGAAGATCAATGTCTATGATTTTGAGGGAAAGTTTATTCGTGCGATAAAGAGTACTTATGATGACAAGTTTATTCCATTGGATAGTAATTACTTTGCGGCAGAGGTCCCGAATCTTTGGCACGATGTGAAGGATCGTCTGGTAATCCTGGATAAAGAAGGCAAAGTCGAGAAACGTTTTCCCAGACACAGACTTTTCCCACATACTGATTTTGTATTGGTCAGTAGTGAAGATACAAAAGTGCCACGTCTTTCCAGATTCGGTGATGTGGTCTATTTTAACGAACGATACAACGACACCATTTTTGAGATCAAAAATAAGGAACTGCAAATGCGTTATTTTATGGACTGGGGAAAGTACGCTATGAAAATGGAATATTTTTATGAACGGAAGAAATATGATTTGAAATTCAAGGAATGTCTCTGGATCCGTTTGTTTGAAGCCGATCGCTTTGCGGTGATGCCTTCCAGCCGCTTCGCTTTAACCCTTGTCTATGACAAAAAGACGGATCAGTTACGTGCTGCTTTTCCTCCCAGTTTCACCTCGGAAGGTGATTCGATCTTTCGTAAGTATTTCCATCAAGAGAGACGAGGCTTTTACAATGATATAGATGGCGGACTGGTACAGGATGTAAAGAATATGTCACTCGACTGCAAATATATTTTGAGTTTCTATCCCGCCTATGATGTAAAAGAGTTTTTGGAAGAGACAGGCTATCAAGAGCATGTGCTTTATCCGGAGAAACAGAAAAAACTCAAAGCATTGATTGAAACCATTGATGATGATAAACACAACATGCTGATTATGATGTCTAAATTGAAACAATAG
>DATCIB010000167.1:0-4584 GCA_036508045.1 Bacteroidales bacterium | reverse complement strand
TATCCTCCTATCAAGAATAGGATGGCTTATTTTAAAATCAATTTGCTCAATGGTAGCCTTACCTGAATAGCTTTTGTATTTCCCCTCGGAAACCCATTCAATGTCTTTTCCAATCAATCCTTTAATATTATCTACTGTGAGGGGTTCAAAACCAGTTGTCATAGGGCTTATTTATTCTTTATTTATTTCGAGTCAAAGTTACTCTGAATTTTCATGCTATGTTCTTTTTTTCCCATAATAATATACATATCAAGTACATTCATTTCTTTTTTACAGATCGTGCGCCTATTGGGGTTGCAAACTTTTCATGGACAAAAGAAATGCAATGCCATATTGTTTAAAACAAATGCATATCTTTGCGGCTTATTTATCAAGAGAACAATAAACTATTAAGTACAGATACATCATGAGCCATACTGCAAAGGATTGGATATTATTAACCCGACCGTGGTCGTTCCCTGCTTCAGCTATGCCAGCTATAGTTGCCATTTCTTACCTGTTTTTCAGACAATCAGAGTTTGTTAGTATAAACTGGTACTATGGTTTATTGGCTTTATTGGGAGCCGTTATTTTTCAGGCAAGCGGCAATTCAACCAGTGATTATTTCGATTTTAAATACAACGTAGATACCAAAGAATCTTTGGGCACAAACCGCTTGCTGGTAGATGGGGTATTTCCGCCCAAATCGGCTTTGCAACTTGGACTTATTTTACTGATGATAGGTTCACTCCTTGGTATATTCCTTATGCTTCATTCCGGGTGGAATTTACTTTGGATTGGGATCATAGGAGTATTGGGGTCCTTCTTTTACTGTAAGCTGAAGTATATCGCTTTAGGCGATTTGCTGATTTTCATCATTTACGGTCCGCTTATCGGATTGGGCACTGCGTTTGTAATGACCGGTGAACTTATCTGGACTGTCGTGCTTATTACAATTCCAGTGGCTTTTCTGGTGGTAAATATATTACATGCCAATAATACCCGTGATATTCGTGATGATAGTAAAGCGAATATCAAAACTCAGGCAATTCTACTTGGAGAGAGAGGTTCGATAATACAGTACATAGTATTGGCAATAGGAGCTTATATTGGTGTCGCTTTACTGGTTGCTTTCGGATTGTTTCATCCTTTGACTTTGTCTGTTTTTATAACATTTCCTATCGCACTGAAGAATATCAAACAGATGCGAACAGCCAAAGTTGATAAGCCGGAGCTAATAAACAACCTTGATGAGAATTCTGCTAAGCTGGTAATGATATTCAGTGTTATACTTTCTTTGTCAAACTTCGCAGCAGTGTGGTTATGAAAAAAATAATGATCCCTTTCATTGTAGCAGCCGTGCTTTGGTTCGTGATGTTTTCACCATGGACGAAGGAACACGTGAACTTTTGGATAACCATGGGGTTTTCCGCAGCTACTCTTACTGCGATGAGTGCATTTATGGGTGATAACTTCAAAAAACAATTCTCACTATCAGCAAAAGATATCTTGATCGGCATTGCTTCAGCTGCCGTTTTATATGTAGTGTTCTTCCTGGGTAACTTCTTTTCCTCTCTTATATTTGACTTTGCCAAAGACCAGATAGGGAATATCTACCAAATGAAAGAGGGTGAAAATCCGTTGTATCTGAGTTTGTTGCTTGTACTGTTGGTCGGACCGGCAGAGGAAATCTTCTGGCGGGGATACATTCAACGTACTTTAATAGGCAAATATGGTGAATGGATAGCTTTGGTTGCTACCACTCTTATTTATTCGTTGGTACATGTGTGGTCGTTCAACTTTATGCTGATTATGGCTGCCATGGTTTGCGGAGCATTCTGGGGCTTACTTTATAAGTACAATAAGAACTTAGTCACAATCATCGTGTCGCATGCAGTGTGGGATGTATGCGTGTTTATTCTATTTCCGATTGCATAAGACAACGGTGTTCTTTACGATGCCGACGACAAACTATTCATTCCAAACATTCGGAATTCCTCCATGCCCACGCGCTTTAACGGGTTGCTGAGAAACAGGTTCAAGCTTTCCGGCATGAATGTCAAACAAACGCTCTGCAGTCTTCATCATCGCTTTCACTTGCTCATTGTATGGGCGGTCTGTTACATCAACCAATCCGCAATTGTAATTTTCACCATCGGAGCGACCCAATAAATCCTGATCACACCATTGAAAATAAGCAGTGCCAATTAACCCCGGATGTGAATAGGCTTTCTCTGTGTAATATCGATAGGCTACTCCTCGTTCTTTCTGAGAGTTTACCTGCCACAACGACTGTGCCATTCCACGATCAACGGTGCCAAAGTGATATTCCCCGATAATCATTGGAAGATTAGTTATTGCCATGGCGCGATCCATCATCTTAGGATCCGGATATAAATCATAACAGTTAAAACTAAGTACATCAAATACTTCACCACAGATCTTTAGTATCTCTGCATCTAAATCTGCAATGCTTCCAAAACGGATGCCCAGGTTCAAATGATTGGTATCGTACTTTTTGAGCGTTTTATTTGTTGAGGTCAGGAATGTTTTGAACGTTGAAAAGATAAATGCTTTACGATTCTGAGGAGAATCGCCATGCTCGTTGAGATATTTCTTAAGTGCTTGCTTAATGGCACGGTCCTTGCCTTGTAGGATCAGATCACACAACCGGGCTTCCTGCCCTAACCACGAAGGCTCATTTCCTATAAAATAGCCTATCAGCCATGGATTATTCTTATAATTAGCGACAAGCATTTGAAGTAAAGAATCAATCGTGGACTCAAAAGACGGACTATACACATCACTAAGTCCCATCAGATCGTGCTCAATCCCTATATTTTGCAATTGTATCATAAACGCTTTCCGATTCATGTTCATTATATCCTGACTTGACCAATTGCCTATGGTGTTCAATCCCCATTTATCCATACGTTTAATAACCAGTTCTTTCGATCTTAAAGGAAAGTCATCACCATATCTGCGATATTGATTCCAAAGGCCGAAAGAAGCTGAATTATCACTTCTTCTTGTTTGTTGTATACCTTGTTTAGACATCAGACCTTCAGGTGGCAACTTTTTAAACATACCGGCACGCTTGTCTATATCTCTAACGTTTCCACCATTCCCTGCATTTACGCAATCAACTCCTACAGAAAGGAATACATAACCTTCGGGATCTACAAACCACCAACGGCCGTCCACTTTCTCTGTATGAAAGAATCCGGTGACTTTGGATTGTTTCTGTTTGTATCCTCCGAATTTTGAATAGTTGTAAGCATCTGTATTCACAATTTCCTGATCTTCAGACTTCCATTCTTGTTTCAATTGATCCAACGATTTTATCTTATCCGGATAATCCACCAGATTAGATTGTCCAAATTCATCAAGTGCCGGTTTATCGCCCATATACTGATCGCCCGGATCGTCCTTAGATAAAGTTACGGAACGAATTTCTATGGTTGGATTATTGATAGGAACCCGCATACGTACACCCATTGAATCGACTCCATGGAGTGGGCCGCGGTTGCCTCCCAGATTAATCCATCCTGTATATCGGGGATGATTATAAGTCGCCGCCAAATCAGCTGCTGCGCCAGGTAATTCAGTAAAATAGATCAAAGGGATGGCCAATTTGTTCCAGGCATTAGGGACGTAGCTGAGAATGCGCAGCTCATTATAACCTTTATCGGTCGTAAATCCGAGCTGAAAACGCTGGGCAGTACTTATCTTGTATTCTACTATTACATATTTATAGTCATCCCAGTTGCGGGGAAGGTCCGGGTTTATCGTTTTCAGTGCAAACTTCTGTCCGGAGACTTCTTTTGTTCCATCAAACCGCCATTTCTGAATTGTTGCGGCAAAGGTGTATTGGACAGATAAGAGAATTGCCAACAGCAACAATAGACTTCTTAATTGTTTTTTCATATCGCACTAGAGTTATTAATTACTTTTTCCAGATATACCTATAATTAAACCTTCGGTTGGGGGCTGTGTCGCCATTGGTACATAACGAAATAGGATCTACCAAATCAGAAGCATTGTCGCTCCACTTAAAGTCAAAGGTAAATGCATCTTTTGTCAAAGCCAATAGGTTGCGGGGAACTGCCAGCTCTATCCTGTTCCCGGAATATCGATAGCTTAGAGGAGCTACTTCAACCCATGGATTGCCTGTTTTTACTGCATCATAGCGCATCAAGGTGGTGCTTAATTCACTCTTCACACTCTTATTGATCAAATAATCATATCCATACCAGCCGGTTTGCGGATTATTATCTGCATCAATCAGCAGCATCATCCAGTTGGCATCCGTATAGGAAGTGATTGCTCCTGCGGTTTCCGCAAAAAAGTAAAGATTCTTTTTATCTACCGCGACTTTACAGGTAACAATATCATTTCTGCCGGAAGTGTTCGTATAATGCAGACCGCCATAGCCATTGTGGTCGCGGTGAATGACATCTCCCTTGGTATCACGATACTCAGTTTGCACCTTGTCCCACTCTTCAAAGGAACCATCAAGTTTGATTTTTGTAACCCCTTTTTGTTCGGCAATCGGTCGAATACCTTTGTAACGGCGGATGTTTTGCGCCATCTGCATATAATAGT
>DATCIB010000166.1:0-5673 GCA_036508045.1 Bacteroidales bacterium | reverse complement strand
AAAGGCCGGGTTCGGGGTTTTCCCTACATTACCAATATTCAGGCAGGAGATTGGGTGGCTTATACCATCTATGCACCGAGAGCCGGATATTACAGAATAACGCCAGTTGTAGCATGTAAAAATGAAAGCAAGAGTATTCGTATTGACGTCAATGGCATCACACAGATTAAGGAACTTCCTCTCCTCAAAGGAAAAGGAGGGATAGACTGGAAACAGTCTTATACGGAGTCCATTTTGCTTAATCAGGGAAAGAACCAGCTAAAGGTGGTGGCAAATACACGCGATTTTAACCTCCTTGGATTTATAGTGACCTTTAAACTGGCGAGCAAAGAGCCCTATTCGGGACTCCGATATGATACAAATAAATATTTCCAGCCGGAAGAGAAGATTGACACTTCCCTGATGGCGGAAGATGAAAAGATAACCTACGACTCCATCCGTGCGATCTACGGCACTTCATCTGTCGAACAGGTGATCCGTATGGACTCCATCTTGCTCAATTATCCGAAGAAGAAGTTGTATGTCACTGATTCTATAATTGATAGATACCGCGACCGGCTTGATAGCATGAATGTTCCTGTTACAACATTTGAAGAGAAGCTCTCGGCTCTGGATACGATCGAGCGAAAACTGACCAGTTCGATTGACTCTATCACTCTCTTCACTTCTCAGCAGACTACAATGAAGCATATAGATGTGACGAGTTATCTCTTTAAAAAAGGATATGACCCAACTAAGCCTATCGAAATAACAATGAGGATTGATACGATCACTAATTCCGGACGTGGCACTTATTTAGGTATTATGCTCCGTACCTTGCTTGATGATGAAGTCATTGCTAATTCGCCTGCAGTTTCTTTTGGTGTCGGTTCGTACGAAGGTGGGCGCTTCAGTTATCGCTGGGGGTATAATTATGATTACGATAAGTTTGACCATGCCGGTATTGCCCAGAATGTATATATCAAACTGCGCCTCAATTTCTATGCTCCCGGTTATCTGACCGCCTACTATTCCTATGATAACCTTTTTTGGTGGGATTATCTGGATGATCCGATGCGAATAGACTTCTTATCGGATGAAGAGGTAGATGATAATATAGCTATCGGGATGTATTTAACCGGAGGTACTTTTACCGGCGATGCTTGTCTTGCTTTTGGTAAAGCAACAAACTTAACAATCTGTCAGTATGACAACGTGGCGGATTTCAACAGGCAGTATTCTCAGGCAGAGATGCTGAGTCGGACACTGACTATGAATACGACGAGGGTAAGTGGGGGTGAACCGGTTGAGATCACGTATGATGTGATCAAACCCGGTCAGGTTTGTCTCAAAGTCTATGATGTGTTTGGTATACTGAAAGAGATAGTCATGGATGAGAATAAACCATTCAGTAAAGAACCTCTGACTCTGACTCATACATTTACCGGTTTGACAGAATCGGGAGTTTATCTGCTCAGATTACAAGGTCCCGGTAACGAACAATATATCCGCTTCAGATATACCACAGAATAGTCTCACAAGAGGATTAGCTCAAAACAAAAAGCGGCAAGCGGAGTTGTTCTCCTGCTTGTCGCTTTTTGTTTTTATCCATCTTTAGGGTCTGACCTGGTTGATAATACTTTTCAATTGCGATGCGGCATCTTTGGGACTGACTGCCGACATGATTGCTGACACTACTGAGATGCCCACTGCTCCTGCTGCAATAATCTCTCCCGCATTTGTGGCATGGATACCACCGATGCCCACAGCAGGGTGCCTGGATATACGGGTAATTTCACGAACACCCTCCAGACCAAGCGCAGTGGCTGTATCTGTTTTGGTGGCTGTATTAAAGACGGGTGAGATGCCGATATAATCAATATCAAGTGCATTGGCATCCATAGCATCCTGTAGATTTTCAACAGAGAGACCAATAATCTTCTCTTTCCCCAGTAGTTTGCGTGCGATGGCATACGGCATATCACTTTGTCCGATATGTACACCCTCCGCATCACAAGCCAGAGCGATATCCACTCTGTCATTGATAATAAGAGGAACGCCATAAGGTTTCAGTACCCTTTTCAATGTCATTGCCAGTTCGTAAAACTCTTTCGTCGTACAGTCTTTCTCCCTGAGTTGCACCATGGTAACGCCACCTTGTACAGCCTCTTCCACTACACGTTCCAGAGAACGGCCAAGCGACAGAGAGCGGTCTGTAACCAGATATAAGTTCAGATCAGAGGTTTTCATCAGAAGCAGGCTGTTTGAGTGTCATTCGTAGAGTCTCTTCATCCAGACGACAAAGTTCGTCGAGGAAGTTGACCTGCAAGCTACCCGTGCCCGGTGATCTGGATGCGGCTATCTCTCCCGCGATGCTCATGACAGCCATTCCATGAGTAGCAGCTTCCATCAAATTGGTATTAATTGCGGCAAAGGCAGCTACGACAGCCGTAGAAGTACATCCCATCCCTGTGACACGCGCCATCATGGGATTGCCATTCTCCACTGTATTTACCTTAATGCCATCTGTGATGTAGTCGGTCGGTCCGCTGATGACCACGACAGACCGGGTCAGTAATGCTAATGCCTTAGCCGAATCGAGTGCAGAATCAGAAGAAGCAGTGCTATCCACCCCTTTTGTCTGAATATTTGCATGACATAAAGCAAGGATCTCCGATGCATTTCCTCTGATGATGGAGGGCTTGCACACCTCTATGATTTGTTTGCATACTTTCGTGCGATAGGAGGTAGCCCCTGCGCCCACCGGATCAAACACGATCGGCGTATTTTGGGTTGAAGCTGTCTTGCCGGCCAATAACATAGACTCTACCCATTCGGCATCAAGAGTACCGATGTTGAGTACTAAAGCAGAAGCGATGCCCGCCATTTCTACCACTTCGTCTATGGAATGAGCCATCACGGGCGAAGCCCCGATTGCTAATAATGCATTGGCCGTGTTATTCATCACCACATAGTTGGTAATGTTGTGGATAAGAGGAGACTTCTCTCTGACAAGTTGTACATCCCGTACCAGGTTTTGAATGTTGATCATACAGATTGATCTATATATTGTTGTGTTACCCGAGATATGCAAGCAGGATATTTTTCCGTTCGCTTTGCTTGATCTTTTTGATGGCTTTCTCCTTGATTTGACGTACCCGTTCACGGGTAAGGTCCATCAGGACACTAATCTCATCCAGTGATTTGGCACTCTCGCCGATGCCAAAGAACATACGTAATACACACTGTTCCCGATCATTCAGAACATTGCCAAGTAGTGCATTTACATCATTTTCCAACGATTCTTTCACCAACGAAGAATCCGGGGAAACGCTTGACTTGTCGGCCAGTACATCGAGCAGATTGTTTTCTTCTCCATCGACAAATGATTTATCGACCGAGAGGGTGGAGCCTGAGGATAGGGTAAGCTGACTAACTTGTTCTTCAGGTATGCCCGTGACTTCGCTTAGCTCGTCGATGGAAGGTTTGCGCTGGTTTTCTTGTTCGAACTTAGTCGTTGCCTTATGGATCTTTGAAATACTGCCAACCTGGTTTAATGGCAAGCGGATCATGCGTCCTTGCTGTGCAATTGATTGCATGATACTTTGGCGAATCCACCACACGGCATAACTGATAAAGCGGAAGCCTCGTGTCTCATCAAACTTTCGGGCGGCAGTAATCAGTCCCATGTTGCCCTCATTGATAAGATCGGTAAGGGGTATCCCGTGACCCTGATATTGCTTAGCAACTGACACCACAAAACGTAGGTTTGCACGTACCAGTTTATTGAAGGCGGCTTCATCGCCCTTATGAATACGAAGGGCTAATTCCACCTCTTCGCTAATGGTAACCATTTCCTCATGACCGATTTCGACCAGATACCTGTCCAAAGCCTCGCTTTCACGCGAAGTGATGCTTCTGCTGATTTTAAGTTGTCTCATTATTGTTCAGGCTCTGAATAAGCCTGGACAAAAGTAGTAAAAAAAAGGCACTTTACCAAGTATTCGTTATATACTTACCTAATATCAATATTATTGATTATCAATAAATTGATAAAAGTAAAATATTCGGAAAGTTTAAATCTATAGGAACAGAAGGACGTATTGACAGAAGCAAAGACTATCAATCATTTGGATAATTGATCCTCACTTCCACGAAATTCAACACCTTCTACATGAGTACCGATAAAGATATTGGCCACATCAGTGTGTTGTGGTATTAAGTGGCCCAATGTATTTTCTTGCCATTACGAGATGATCGAACTTGATATAACTGGAAGGGGCATCCGGTTTGTCATGATAGAATTCAAACCAGACCCAATTGATGATGAGATTTGGATCTGTACGCCAGCGGAAACCTTCAAAAGGAGGGTGAGTAGGGCTCTTGATCCACTTGTCTGCATACCAGTACCCATTCGGAAACCCCGGCCCCCAGTGAGCAACTTTCACACCATTTTGCCAGATAGCCAACTCTCCATTATAAGCCGTAACAGGATTATTCAACTTAATCATGATCTCCACGCACATCCATTGATCCAGAGTATCTACCGGAGGAGTGCCGGTAGGAGGTCCGTCCCAAGTGGTTCGGCCTTGCGTGATCATCGGATTGCCATAACTGAGTCCATGGGCACTACCTTTCATGTCGCCCCAGTAGAGATATGTATCCATGCCCGGATAGTCGCCCTGCCAGATGTTTTCATAGGCGATACTCAGCCGGCTGTCACCCAGTCCGCCGGTACCTGCCTGAGGGTTTGGCCAGTTGGTGGCAGGATTATAGCCTCCAAACCACACCCCCTCGTGATGAAAGTATCCCTTTGATATTGCAGGATATTTGACATAGTAGCGCACATACACTGTGCTGTCAAAGCCGCGAGTGAAGCGTTTGAACAGATGACCGCCCTCATTCATCCCTTGCTTGCTTGTCATTCGGATGGAATAGGGCCCCTTGCTTCCCAGTGGCACATCACTATCCAGCGACATCCCTTCCTTATTGACAATATCCGTATAACGGCTGAGAATGTTTGCCATCCCGTCATCAAACTTCTCCACATAGAGCACATCGGGATCCTTTTCAATGCCGATATCAGCAGGGTAAAGATTGGCCAGTTGAGCCATTGCAGAGCTAACTGTCAATACCCACAAAGCAGAAAGGATCAGTACGTGTTTCTTCATTTCATAGCAATTAAGCAGTATGACTTATTTGTCCACCTGTTAATAGACTACCTTTACACTCTCTGCACCCACTTTTACCATATATGCTCCTTGCACTGGCAGGCTTATCACTACGGTTTCTGTATCTGCTTTTTGGCTATACAGAGTTGCACCTTGCAGGGAATAGACAGTAATAGTTTCACCCACTGTGGCGCCGCTTATTTGCAACTGTCCGTTTTGTACGCTTACTTTTACACCTGAGACAGAAGGGGTAATGACACCAGAGATCGCATCATCCACTATATTGACAAACGCTTTCCACTGAATAGCCGCAGCATACAGATCTTTTGTTCCAACAGGCACATGTAGCACACAAGTCATCGTATCTACGCCCAAAAATACATCGTTTGAAGTTTCCTCGGCAGAACTCAAATCTATCGGTGTTGCCGGATAGACATAGAGTGAAGTTAAGCCCGTACAACCGGAGAAAACCTCTGAACGAATCATAGTTACCGATGAAGGGATGGAGACAGTCTTTAAACCC
>DATCIB010000165.1:0-2316 GCA_036508045.1 Bacteroidales bacterium | reverse complement strand
AAAGATTGTAATGCAATGCTTGGAGCTGAAGTCTCAAAGAAGATCAATAAGTCTTTTGAGATTGCCGTGAGCGAGGAGATCCGTTCCAAGAACTTCCTGCAAGAGGTGGATCGGTTATCTACCGGTGTTGGCGTCGCTTACAATCACCCGCAGTTGAAGGACCTGAAAGTGGGTGCTGGTTACGAACTTCTCTCCTATTTCAATCAGAATCTGATTAATGAAAACAGACACCGTTTTTCTGCATATGTTCAGTACAAATATTCTTATGGCTATTTTGATTTCTCGCTCCGCTCACGTATACAATCAACATACAGAGACGAGAGTATAGGAAATTACAAGGTCAATCCCAAAAACAAACTGAGAAACCGTCTGAATGTGGCTTATAACATATACGGCACTCCTTATACTCCTTACACCTCCTTTGAATTGACGAATACCGTTGGATTGGTGGATGGTGACTATTTCGATAGATACCGGATACGTTTGGGATGTGAATATCGCCTGAATAAACAGAGTTCTATAGATTTCTTCACACGCTACTCAAAGGATATCAATCAGAAAAACCCATCTGAGATTCTCTCTCTTGGACTTTCCTACCAATTTAAGCTATAAGGGTCATTTGTTAAGTACATCTACATAAAAGTTCTTTTCATTGCGGTGAAAAGAACTTTTTTTATATATTTGTACCGATATACAAACAAAGCTCTTAAAAATGAATAATAAAGCTCTGAATATACTTAAACTGGTGCTTTCCACGGCATTCTACCTCGCACTACCCTATTTTTATTACACTTGTTTCCGTTACCATTTCGTAGCATCGGAAGAATACCAGATGTTCACCACAGACTTTGCGCACTTAAAGGAAGCACTTTCCTACCCGGGTGGTTTGATGGGATACATAGGCGAATTTCTAACCGCTTGCTTTCATTTCCTTGCCGGTGGTCCGCTTATCACCGGTATTTCTGTGGCCATCTGCGGGATATTGTTGGAAGTCTTGTTTTCCAAAGTTCAGAAAAAGCACTGTTTCTTTGTCGTTCCGCTACTTATAGCCTTGCAAATGGCCATCATGCATCTGAATATATTGGTAAATATATCTTCCACTGTGATGTTTGCTTTTACACTTGGACTGGCTTTGGTGTATGTTTCAGTAAAGAAAGACATGATACGATGGGCAGTAGGTCTCTTGATGCTCTTCCTCTCCTACTGGTTAGCGAGCTCTTCTTCCATCATTCTGTTCTCTCTCTTTCTCGTCTGGGAGCTCTTTCAAAGTAAAAGTCCGAAGCGGATCATTTTCCTGGGTATCTCAGCATTCGTTGTAGTAGCCTTTCCTTTGGTTGCTCGAATATTGTTGGAGAATAGTCACCCAATGACTCTGAAACTTGCCTATTGGAGTGATGTCTTTGTGTATGATAAGGTCTTTGAGCCGTCGCAACTTTTCGTTGTTTGGTTTAGTCCTGCCATAGGCATGTGTTTTCTTTTCTTATACTATCGGATTCTCGCCAAAAGAATGCCCGTTTTGCTTCGCAAAAGTACAGTTTATATTCTCGTCATGATTCAACTTGCTGCATTTGGCTTCCTTTTGAAGAATGCGTTGGATAGATACGAAACGTACAAGAATGATGAAATCTTTATGAAGGCTGATTATATGGTCAAGAATGAAGAGTGGGAAGAAATCATCCGAATGACTCGTAATGAACTGACCCTTTCGCCGATGAACTATCCATATATCAATCTGGCATTGGCTAAAACAGGAAAGATGTCCACCCTCTTGATGGACTATCCTGACAACAGTCCGGAAATGATGCTCATCCCTTTTATGCAAGACTATCTTTCTGCAAAAATATTAAATCAGATATTCTATCAAGTCGGCGATATCACCAATGCTTTGCATATGGCATTTGAGGGGCGCGTCTCCACCCCGGGTGCCCATAACATCATCTTGATGAAAAGCGAGATCGAATGTCGCCTCATCTTAGGAGATTATGTACTTGCGAAGAAAGAACTGGCGAGACTTGCCAGGACTCCCTTCTATGGTAAATGGGCGAGAAATATACTTCGTCTGCTGACAACCGATCCAAAAGCAATTGATACACTTCCATGGGTTGCCTCAAAACGTCAGTTACTGGCAAAGAATAACACAATAATGAACTTCGATAACATTGTTCAAGTCTGCGTTCCATTGTTAGATGCCAACCCCAATAACAAAGTTGCTTTTGAATATATCACAGCCTCTTTTTTACTTGAAAGCAAACTACAGTTATTTGCCAATATCTATGGAAAATATTATCCCAATGCGACTGCTGAGCAAGTGCCTGC
>DATCIB010000164.1:0-3394 GCA_036508045.1 Bacteroidales bacterium | reverse complement strand
GCGATATTCCTTTACAATATCCACCAGTTCCTGCTGATTGGTGTAGCGTTCTTTCGATTGGATATATCCAAAGAGGTACTTCGGCATCATAGGCGATGTGCCGGTCAATGTACGGTATTCACTCACCACATCATCCAACCGCGCACCAGCCATGAAGTAATAATCAATCTGATGAGCAGCCTCCATTGTCAGACTACCCTCTTTGCCATTAAATACCATGGCACAACCGGCATCAAACAGCAGACCATAACCATTGGTAGAGACCAGCACAGGAATCACCGCTTTCAGATTATGCTGCACCAGATACAGCGTCTTATTTCTCAGATTCATGTAATCTTCCATGTGGCTCCCCAGACCATACAGCGCCTCATCCTCCTTGAAATCGAAGCTTTGTCTGAATTTCCAGGCAGACCCCAACGTATCTACCCCGGCAGTCTCAACCCTCAGTTTCTCACCGTCCGTTGTTTTCTCTACAAATTGGCGTGATCCGTCAAAACGGTCCATCGTAATAGCCACAGGTTCAGCATCACGGGGACGCTCCGATTCCTGTAACAAACGCTTGCCTTGAGCATCCCGAAAACTGAGGCTCCCTGTCGCGCGATTGATGCTCACCTGGAGCTGCTTACTTTTCATCAAATAATGTGCAGCATCTTCGCTTAACTGCCACCCAATCACCAAAGGCGAGCGGGGCACACACACATTTGTCCCATTACCGACGAAGTCGGCATCCTGGGTATATTGAACACGAACCACAGAAGGAGAAGTGAACTCAACCCTGAGTATGCCGTCTTTCAGCTGACAGTACACCCCGTTTGTCTCGCGGGTCATGTGCGTTACCTGTGCCACAGCTCCCACTGTGACTAAAAAGAGAAGAACGAATGTAGCAAGATGTTTACGCATAAAAATAGCTTGTATAAAGAATATTTATCTTCTTAGGTTAATCCTCATTTAAATAACAGTTGTGCAAAATTGTACAGGTTGTTCCGCCATACAGGCCATGCATGTCCACCGGGATATTCGCTGTAGCTGTATTTGATCTTCATTTCATCAAACTTCCCAAGCATGATCTTGCAATTCTGATAAGCGATATCTTCTTGCCCGCCCATGGCAATCCAAAATTGTTTCAGGTTCTTGTTGATGGTCCCCGCATTGTTTTTCATAAACTCATACTGCGGATTGGAAAGATCCGGTTGATTGGCCCACCATCCCGAACTGAACACTCCCAGATAGGCAAATAGTTCCGTATTTTTTACTCCGGCAGCAAGTGTCTGCATGCCACCCATCGACAAACCGGCAAGAGCACGCGAATTCGCATCCGTTCGTATCCGGTAATTTTTCTCTACAAATGGGATGATACTTTCTTTTAGTTCCTTTTCAAAAGTATTCAGGGCCTCTTCACCAAAACCTTTAGAAGGAATGTTGCCATCTACCATGACCACAATCATGGGAACAGCTTTCTTTGCAGCAACCAGGTTGTCGATGATCAGATCCGTCTTACCCTGAGTCGCCCAGCCACGCTGATCTTCTCCACCTCCATGCAATAGATAAAGCACCGGATATTTCTGAGTACTATTCTGATCATACCCCGCCGGAGTGTACATATAAAAAGTACGCCAGCTTCCGAGCACCGCTGAATAGTATCGTTTGATCCGGATATCCCCATGAGGCACATCTTTGAGCGCATAGTAATCATCACCCTTAAAAGGCACCTCAATGCCGGCAGCCATACGGCCCATACCGTAAAAAGTCTCACTGGCAGGATCAGCAACAGCTACCCCGTCTATGATCAGCGAGTAATAATGAAACCCTTCGGTCAGCGAATCCGTGGACCCTTCCCAAAGACCATCACTGTTTTTTGCCAGATCATATTTTCTGCCCAGATCCACTTGTACCTTCGTGGCATCAGGCGCTCTCACCTTAAATACAGCACGGCTGTCAGAAGTAATCTGAGGATATTGCGCATTGCGAATATTTGTAGATGCAGGTTTGGACGTCTGAGCAAGGCATAGCGATATTTGCACAAGAAGTAGCAGGAATATCTTTAATTTTCTCATCGTGTGAAATTATTTAGCAGCCGGCTTAAATATGAGTTGCGAAAAATGATACAGATTGTCTTTCCATACCTTGAAATCGTGAAAACCACCGGGGATTACCTGATACATATCAGGCACCTCATTCTTTACCATATACTCATGCGTACGTTGACTGAAGCTGAGCAAACCATCTTTGTCTCCCACTGAAATCCAAAGTAGTTTCAGCAGTTTCTTTGCTTTTGCAGGATCCGGAAGTAACTCTTCAGGAGCCTTTGTATTAGGAGCAGAAGAGAATCCACCTACCCACGCAAACGTCTCCAGGTTTCCCAAACCAAAATTCAGCGACTGTCCGCCACCCATCGACAAACCTGCAATCGCGCGGCTTTCGCGCTCTTTGATCGCCGGATATTTCTTCTCTATAGCAGGAATAAGGTCATTCAACAGATCCTTTTCAAACGTTGCAAAAGCCGCCACCTTATCACCAGCCATCGTGTTTCCCGTTGCACGGTCGTCTTTCATGGCACGGCCATTCGGAATGACCACAATCATCGGTTCAATCTTCTTCTCCGCATAGAGATTATCAAGTATGATCTGCGCCTGTCCGCCATTCAGCCATTCCATTTCGTCGCCACCAATACCATGCAGGAGATACAATACCGGATATTTCTTGTCCGCACTAAATCCCGCCGGAGTATAGACCATCGCTGTACGTTCCGCTCCTACTGTCTGGGACATATACTTGAACGGCTCCACTTTTCCTTTGTTTATTGAATTGTTTTCAACATCAAAACCTGCGGGTGCCTGCGGCAAAGTTGTTTGCGCCTGTGAATACAGACTACATGCGCAAAAGCATAATACACTAATTACTAGTTGTTTCATAGTTTCTTTTTATTTGTTTGTTCAGATATTAAGTTCAGATCCAGTTTATTTAAGGTAAAGATGCAATACATTTTTTGTTTTTCAATAAAACCCGCTCCTATTTTGCAATATAGGTTCGGATTAATAGGAAGTACAGATCACTATTTTCTGATTGCCAACAAGGTAAAATCCATCCGGAAGATTCAGTGTCGCATCTTTCCGCAGCACATTTCTACGAATCTTCACACCCATAATGCTGTACACATCCACCGGTTCGTTTTCATCCAATAGGTTATCACACACATCCTCTACGCCCGTCATTTTGGAATAATCGGTATTATTGGTCACATACACGTCACTAATTACGATATCAGAACTACCGTCAGACCAGAGACCTATGATATACAGATGACTTGGATCCACCTTCGTCGTTGTACCTGATCTGACCATGGATTCAAGATTCACCACCACTTGTTTGTTTGACTTAAAATCATACTGAGCAG
>DATCIB010000163.1:0-2837 GCA_036508045.1 Bacteroidales bacterium | reverse complement strand
TTCCATACAGGCAATACGAAACGTGTTGATGTTGCTGCCAATGCGAACGGAGTCTCTTTTGAAAGTATTCGGGAGCATCAAACTCTGAAATGTTTTGAAACTCATCTACACATAGAACTATCCGGAATCCCTTTTCAGCGGCGATGTGTTCTGCCAAATCAAGTATCTCGTCGGGGTTTTTCTTTATTTCAGCCCAGTCAAAGTCGAGGGAGATTTCATTTTGCATATCTCCTCCAAGGACAATCTTCGGAACAAGTCGTGAGAAGAACTTCTTAGCAGAGTCAACAGCTTCTTCCCATTTTGAGGAAGTAGCTGTTAAGACATTTTGGGCAAGCAACTCGTAGAAATGCTCTTCGTTGCGAACATTGAAGAGGTCTATCTTACAAATTCGCAGTTTGTCATTTTGAGCTGTAGCGATCTCAGCGGCTTTGGCTACCAATGAACTTTTTCCCCAACGTCGTGGAGATATGATGATCGTGTTGATGAGTGAATTGAAGTTTGAAACAAGCAATGCAGTCTCTTTTTCACGGTCAGTGAAGTTCTCTGATCTGGCTATTTTACCAAAAACAAATGGAGTATTCATACGCAATGTTCATTTAGTGCTACAAATATATGAAACATTTTTGTTTGAAACAAATTTGTTTCATTGAAAAAGCAAACAAGCACTTTTCCCTACTTTGGCTAACTATTTTTACCGACTTTGGCTAATTGAATGCTGTGCGAGTCCAATCAGCCTTATCGGATGACAAAGAGCATCAAATTATTACTCATTAGCATTTTCGCAATAGAGTTGTTTAAAATTCTTACCTTTGCACAATCAACGATAACAGGGATACAAGAAGGAGCGCAAACTTTTAATGACAGACATGAATGAAAGCCGATACTAAAGGTAATTCCACCATATTACTGATTTACACTGGAGGCACTATCGGGATGATTGAAAACAAAGAGACCGGCGCGCTGGAACCTTTCGACTTCAAACATATCGCGAAGCATGTTCCTGAAATATCGAGTTTTGACTTCGAAGTAACCACCATTCAGTTTATCCCTTGCATCGATTCCTCCAATATCGAACCAAATGTGTGGGGGGATATGGTGAGAATTATCAACGACAACTATTACGACTATGATGGATTTGTCATATTACATGGTACAGACACGATGGCTTTCACGGCTTCCGCGCTTAGTTTCATGCTTCAAAACCTCTCCAAACCGGTTATTATTACGGGATCACAGTTGCCTATCGGGATGTTTCGTACCGACGGGAAAGAGAATCTGATTACTGCGCTGCAGATTGCCGCCGACAAGAAGGATGGGATGCCAATGGTGCCGGAGGTGAGCGTGTATTTCCAAAACAAATTGATGCGGGGCAACAGGATCTCGAAGATCAATGCGGAGAACTTCAATGCATTCAGTTCGCCAAACTACCCGCCACTGGCTAAAGTAGGGATACACATCCGTTATGATGACAATGCGATCCTGAAAAGGGAATCTGAAGGACATTTCAAGCCGCATTATCTGATGAATACCAATGTCGTTATCCTTAAACTGTTTCCCGGAATCACGGAAGAAACCATCGATGCCATTCTTTCCATCAAACAGCTCAAAGGAGTCATTCTTGAGACGTATGGCACAGGTAATGCTATGCAAAGAGAGTGGTTTATCAGACGTTTGGGAAAAGCAATCCAACAAGGAATCGTCATAGTCAACATCACTCAATGCCCCACAGGTAAGGTGGAGATGGAAGTATATGAAACGGGCAGACGATTGATGGAGGTCGGAGTTATCAGTGGATTGGACAGCACGACAGAAGCTGCAATTACCAAACTGATGTTCTTATTAGGTCACAATTGCACCTATAAACAGGTGGTGCATGGCATGAAACATTCACTTGCCGGCGAGATCTCCACCACGCTCCACGTGTTTAATCCTGATGCAGAGATTGCTCTTCCGTTTCTTGTTGAAGACTAAGATCGCTCTTTTTAGTTGGTTCTCTGTTGCGGGAAATAAAGAAATCCCTATATTTGCCATTCAAACACATTAAAGCCTTGTAAATCACATGAAAACGAGACACAGTTTCATCACGCTTCTTCTGTCAGTACTCTTCTTGACAGGTTTCAGTCTCAAGTCGTACTCTGAAGTAACTGCTGACAACTTCTTCGCCAAAGGTGGAGATATCAGTTGGCTGCCACAAATGGAGGCTTCCGGCTATACTTTTTACGATGATAATGGTGACAAACAGGATTGTTTTCAGATCTTGAAAGATCATGGATTCAATACAATTCGTCTGCGTACCTGGGTAAATCCTTCGGACAACAGGGCCAGTGGTCATTGCAGCAAGGAGGAGACCGTTGCTATGGCGGTACGTGCTCAAAAATGGGGCATGAAAGTGATGATTGATTTCCATTACAGTGATAGTTGGGCAGACCCCGGCAAACAGAAGAAACCGGCTGCATGGGAAGGTCACGACTTTGCGCAGCTTCAGAAAGATGTGTATGACTATACCTTTGAGGTGATGAAAGCGTTGAAAGAGAGTGGCATCGCTCCGGATTGGGTACAGGTAGGCAATGAGACTCCCGGTGGTATGATATACCCGGAAGGCAGTGTTGCAAACTGGCCACAGCTTGCTCAACTCATCAACAAAGGGTATGACGCGATCAAGGCTGTCAGTCCGACATCCAAAGTGATCCTCCACGTTGATCGGGGCAACGATAATAAAAGGTTCAGAACCTGGTTTGATAACGCAAAGTCTAACGGTGCCAAATATGATGTGATCGGACTTTCTTATTACCCCTACTGGTTGGAAGGACATCCTGACTATACGCTTTCCATTGATG
>DATCIB010000162.1:0-5268 GCA_036508045.1 Bacteroidales bacterium | reverse complement strand
AACAACTGGATCGTATCTCCGGGAAATAAGTCATCCCAGTCTGATATATTCTTTATTTCTATCATAAAAGAAGTCCACAGAAGCATTTATATCTGAACATTATACGATTTAAGAGTTTCTTTTTACGATTTAATAGCCTTCTAGTCTATTATAGTCAGCCCTTATTTTATTGACTCAGGACGATTATCCCAATTTTTGGCAGCATAGTCGAGTTGAGCATACCACTCTTCGCCAAACTTTCGGATTAAAGGCTCTTTTAAGAATTCATACAGCGGTTTGCCTAGCTTCTCACCCAGCACTACCGCAGCTCTGCACACTCCCCAACGGTGATAATTGACCGCAGTGAATGCGTCATATTTACCTAATCTAACCGGATAAAGATGGCAGGAGATTGGTTTGTAAAAGGAAATGCGACCCTCACGAAATGCCTTTTCGATAGCACATTTACACATCCCATCCCCATCATAGCAGGTGAATACACAGTCTGCGCCATGAACAATCGATGTAACCGGTTCGCCTTCCCGGTCATAATAATAAGTACCTTGACTTATGATAATCGCTTTTGCTTCAGGAGAAAGATCATCCCATACAATCGGCAGCACTTCCTCCAGCAGGGCAAGTTCCTCCTCTTCAAGAGGAGCCCCGCAATCACCTTCCACACAACAGATCCCTTTACATGCAGAAAGGTCGCACATAAATTTCTTTTCAATAAGGTCCAGGCTGACAATTGTATCTTCTATCTGAATCATGGAGATATGAATAAAAAAAGAGTGATTTTCTGAAAAGAAATCACTCTTCTATGAAATAACAAATTATTTAATCAACGAACGTCCGGTCATATCAGTCGGCTGTTGCAAGCCCATAATATGGAGGATAGAAGGAGCAACATCTGCAAGCTTACCATTTTCAACCTTTGCATTCTTATTTTCTGTTACATATACAAATGGAACAGGATTCAATGAGTGAGCAGTATTAGCCGATCCGTCGGCGTTGACTGCATTATCGGCATTACCGTGATCTGCAATGATGATAGCTTCATACCCGTTAGCCTTTGCAGCTTCGATAGTCTCTTTCACACAAGCATCGACAGCAACTATCGCTTTTTCAATAGCTTCATATATACCGGTGTGACCGACCATATCTCCGTTTGCATAATTTACAACGATAAAGTCATATTTATTTTCTTTGATAGCAGCTACGAGTTTATCTTTCACTTCATAGGCACTCATCTCCGGCTTTAAGTCGTAAGTAGTAACTTTTGGAGAAGGAACCAAGATACGTTCTTCATTCATGTAAGGCTGTTCACGACCGCCATTAAAAAAGAATGTAACGTGCGCATATTTCTCTGTCTCAGCGATATGCAGCTGGTTCAAACCCTGGGAAGAGATAAACTCACCCAATGTGTTTTCTACATTATCTTTATCAAACAGGATATGGAGTCCTTTAAAAGAAGAGTCATATGGAGTCATGGTGTAATACTGAAGAGGCAACGTCTTCATTCCTTCTTCCGGCATATCATTCTGAGTCAGCACAGAAGTCAACTCTTTCGCACGGTCGTTACGATAATTAAAGAAGATGACCACATCGTTTGGTTCAATCACAGCCAGCGGTTTGCCATCAGCATCCACATGAACGATTGGCTTGATAAATTCGTCCGTCACCCCGGCATCATAAGAAGCCTTCATGGCAGCTACCATATCTGTAGAAGGTGTGCCCTTTCCACTTACCAGCAGATCATACGCCTCTTTCACACGAGCCCAACGTTTGTCACGGTCCATCGCATAGAAACGTCCGATGATAGAAGCAATCTTACCACCAGTCGTCGCAAGATGGGACTCCAGTTGTTCAATAAATCCTTTACCGCTTCTGGGATCTGTGTCACGACCATCCATAAAGCAGTGTACATATGATTTCTGAATACCATACTCCTTTGCGATATCTGTCAGCTTCATAAGATGATCGAAAGAAGAGTGTACTCCTCCATCAGAGACCAATCCAAGGAAGTGAATCTTAACATTATTCTCTTTTGCATACGAAAATGCATTGATAATTTCCGGATTCTTCAGGATACTATTGTCGCGGCATGCAATATTGATCTTCACAAGATCCTGATAAACCACACGACCAGCACCAATGTTCAAGTGACCTACTTCGGAGTTGCCCATCTGCCCATCAGGAAGTCCGACATATTCGCCGGAAGCTTGTAGCTGTGAGTTCGGATAAGTATTTATAAGTGAGTCCCAGTAAGGAGTGGGCGTATTGAAGATAACATCTGCTTTTGAATGGTTGCCGATTCCCCATCCGTCGAGAATCATGAGAAGCGCTTTTTTACCCATAATGATGATAATTATTGATTTAAATTTCCTATTTGAGAGTACAAAGGTAATGATTTTCCCTTTATTGTCTTACTTTTGCATGTGCAAATAAACTTATCACGTAATGAAACAGCTGCTGCTGGATACCATTTATGATGGGATTACCTTATCCGAAAATATCAGCCGAAAAAAATGGCTTTAACTAACTTAAGAATGAAAACTGCATTATATCTTATCCCGGTTACTTTGGGAGAAACGGAGATAGACCGTGTGCTCCCGTCATACAACCGTGAAGTGATTCTTAATATTCGCCATTTTGTTGTGGAGGATCTACGCTCAGCACGTCGCTTTCTGAAGAAGACAGACAGGGAGATCAATATTGACAATCTTACCTTTTATGAGTTGAACCAACACACTCCTCCCGAGATCATCGAGAGTTATTTGAAGCCTCTGATGCAGGGAGAAAGCGTCGGAGTCATCTCCGAGGCAGGTTGTCCGGCAATAGCCGATCCGGGTGCGGATGTGGTTAGACTGGCACAGGCTAATGGATTTACTGTCATTCCGTTGGTAGGCCCATCCTCCATTCTGATGTCTCTGATGGCAAGCGGATTTAACGGACAGAGCTTTGCTTTTCACGGTTATCTTCCCATTGAAGCTACTGAGCGGGTGAAGATGATACATAAACTAGAGGCACGGGCATACGCGGAAGATCAGACACAGATATTTATAGAGACACCCTACCGGAATGAAAAGATGCTGGAAGATATGATCAAGAACTGTCGGCAGGAAACCAAACTGTGTGTGGCAGCCAACATCAGTTGTGAAGACGAATGGATCGTCACCAAACGCATAAAGGCATGGGCAAGCAAGAAAGTGGAGATTGGGAGGCGCCCCTGCATCTTCCTGATCTATAAAGGATAACAATACAACAAGCGAGGATAGTCAGTACTGACTATCCTCGCTTGTTGTATATCTAGTAAACGGATCAGAGATTATCAAAAACAAACTGACTCATCCGATTATAGAGATGTTTACGTGTATTGCCGCCGTTGATGTTGTGATCACGGTTGGTGTAGTACTGCATCTCAAACTGAATTCCTGCCTGAACCAATGCTTCTGCAAACTCCGCGGAATGCTGGAAGTGAACATTATCATCTGCTGTGCCATGTATGAGGAGCAGTTTACCCTTAAACTTGTCCGTCAGGTTCAATGGCGAACCGTTTACATAGCCTTCTTTATTCTCTTTCGGCGTACGCATGTACCGTTCGGTATAAACGGTGTCATAAAAATCCCATTTTGTAGGAGGAGCAACGGCAATGCCGGCTTTAAAGATTCCGTTACCACGAGAAAGAGCCATCAAGGTTGTATATCCACCATAGCTCCATCCCCAGATGCCAATACGCGAAGCCTCCACATACGGAAGAGAACCCAGGTATTTTGCAGTTGCAATCTGGTCATCCACATCCGCAATACCAAGATTGCAGTAGGTATATGACTTACAGAATTTCTCTCCACGTGCTCCGGTGCCACGACCATCCACACAGGCGATAATATATCCCTGAGATGCAAGATAAAATTCCCAACCCAACCCATATTGGTCCAGGACAGACTGTGAATTTGGGCCGCTGTACTGATACATCCACACCGGGTATTTCTTATTCGGATCAAAGTCCGCCGGTTTAATCATCCAACCATTTAGTGTTTCACCGGAAGTAATTTTAAAAGTAAAAAACTCTTTCTGTGGCAGGTTAGCACTCTTCAGTTGCTCTTTCAATGAGGCATTATCTTCCAATGTGTATAGTTTCTTTCCTTTTACAGATTCATAAACATCTGTAACCGGTGGTGCAGAGATACTACTGAATGTGTTTTGAAAGTATTGATAATCGGCACTGAAGACAGCCCTGTTCGTTCCCAAATCGGGAGTAAGCAAAGTCTTCTTTCCTTTTGAATCAATCTTGTAAGCAGCTCTCCGCAATGGCGATTGTTCGGAAGACTCGTAATACAATGTCTGGGTTAATTCGTCAAAACCAATCAGTCTGGTTACTTCAAAGTCTCCTTTCGTAAGCTGGCGGACAGGAACTCCTGTGAGCGAATAGAGATAGGCATGCATATATCCGTCATCCTCGTTGAGAGCTACGATATGATTGGAGGTAAACTGTATCTGGTCCAGCTTATCAGGCTCAATATAATATTCATTTTCTTCTTTCATTACCCCTTTGCAAACGGCAGATCTGGGATTGGCATAATACATATTCAACACATTCTGATGACGGTTAAAAGTAAAGATGGCCAGTTCGCCTTGCGGAGTGAAGCGGATGCGTGGCACATAGCCATCTTCGTCCAACTGAAGGTTCATCTTTTTTATATCTTTCGACGTTACATCGTATGTATGGACAGATACCTTTGAATTTACCTCGCCTGCTTTCGGATATTTATAGTTATAGGCTTGAGGATAGAGTGAAGCATCACTGTGTACAGGACTCATTCCCCCATAATAATCAAAGGAATATTCCTTCACTGCACTCTCATCATATCGGATAAAGGCAAGGATCTCATTATCCGGTGACCAGTCAAAGGATTGATTGGTAGAAAACTCTTCCTCATAGACCCAGTCAGGCAATCCATTGATAATCTTGTTCATCTCACCGTCTTTGGTAATGGCGGACTCAGTGCCAAAATCAAGCTTCTTCAGATACAGGTTATTCTCTCTGACAAAAGCGACCATACGACCATCCGGTGAAAGTGTCGCCATCTGTTGTTTGCCGGTGCTTAAAGGCTCGATGCGGTTTCTCATCACCGTATAGACATAGTATTCTGCTTTAAAAGAACGGCGGTATATATTCTCACGCTCTGTATAAACAAGTATCTTTCCTCCATCCTTGCTGAACTGATATCCCTGGATCGTCTTAATGGTACATTCTTTGGCTGTTGATGTACTAAAGAGGGTATCTAC
>DATCIB010000161.1:0-7261 GCA_036508045.1 Bacteroidales bacterium | reverse complement strand
TGGGATGATGCAAAAGCTGCAGAAACTCAAATGAGAAAAGTCAAAACGCTGAAGAAATGGGTCGAAGATTATAACAAGACCCTTGCTGCAACAGAAGAAACAGAGCTGGCATTTGACTATGTAAAAGAGGAAATAGCAACGGAAGAGGATGTAGACACTGCCTTTGCAAGAGCCCTTAGTCTGCTCGAAAATCTTGAACTGAAGAACATGCTGCGAAATGAGGAAGACAAACTCGGAGCAGTACTGAAGATCAATGCGGGTGCAGGTGGAACCGAGAGCAACGACTGGGCATCCATGTTGATGCGCATGTATGCTCGTTGGTCTGAGAGCAAAGGATATAAGGTTACTGAGGTTAACTATCAGGGAGGTGACGATGCTGGTATAAAGACGGTGACGTTTCAGATTGAGGGGGAGTATGCATATGGCTACTTGAAAAGTGAGAATGGGGTGCATCGCTTAGTGCGTGTTTCTCCCTATAACGCACAAGGAAAGCGAATGACTTCTTTTGCATCTGTCTTTGTCGTTCCTCTTGTGGATGATACCATTGAAATAGAGATCAATCCGGCTGATGTATCTTGGGACACATTTCGATCGGGTGGTGCCGGTGGACAGAATGTCAACAAGGTAGAGACCGGAGTTCGGCTTCGTTACAATTATCTAGATCCGGATACCGGCGAGACACGAGAGTTGTTGATCGAAAACACCGAGAGCCGTTCGCAGTTTGGCAATCGCGATAACGCGATGCGCTTATTGAAATCTCAATTATATGACTTCGAATTAGAAAGGCGCCGAAAGGAGCAAGAGAAAGTAGAAGGGAATAAGAAGAAGATTGAGTGGGGATCACAAATCAGAAGCTACGTCTTTGATGATCGCCGCGTGAAAGATCATCGCACAAACTTCCAGACCTCAAACGTGCAAAACGTGATGGATGGGGATGTTGATGGCTTTATCAAGGCTTACCTCATGGAATTTGCAGGAAAGGAAGAAAAATAACTGACCAAATACATTACTATGAGAAGTCTTTGGATGATTCTGGTCTCTTTGGTACTCCTGGGAGAAGTTTCAGCGCAATGTATTGACAAGGAGATCCTGTACGAGAAAGAAGATTCTCTGATCATCCAATCCTATCTGCAGCAATTTTCTGATTCAACAAATAAAACTACCGGTACTCTGATAGCAGAGACCGGTCTGTTTCTTTTAAATACTCCATACGTTGCATCCACTCTCGAAGGTCACTCTCCTGAGAAGCTGGTTGTCAATCTCAGATCTTTTGATTGCACCACCTTTCTGGAGTCTGTCATGGCACTGACTCTTACACTGAAGCAACAGGGGGACTTTGAGGATTATTGCCACAATCTGGAGTTCGTCCGCTACCGGGATGGTAAAAGGGACGGATATCTCTCAAGACTTCACTATTTCTCAGAATGGATCCTCAATAATCAAAAGAAGGGACTTGTAAGGGATGTAACCAAGGAGATGAATGGTGAAGAGATATATTTCGACTTGAACTTTATGAGTACGCACTACCAGGCTTATGAAGCATTAGCAGCAAATGCGGCATGGATACCCTCTATTGAGGAGACAGAAGAATGCGTACGTTCCACACCTTTCTATTATTTACCGAAAGCAGAAGTCAATAAACAATCCGGAATGATTGAAAATGGAGATCTTATTGCAATTACAACTGCCATTGAAGGACTTGACATTAGTCATGTAGGGATTGCCTATAAAAAGGGAGGAGTGGTCAAACTGATGAATGCCTCACTTACTGAAAAGAAAGTCGTTGTTTCAACAATGACCCTCGCCGACTATCTGGCGTCCAACAAAAAACAGACAGGTATCATCGTACTCCGTATGATCGGAGAATTACCATGCATTAAATAATTCCAGAGAGAACTTGAAGCCGACTCCATAAAAGTCAACACCTCTGAAGCTCGTAAATAAAGCGGCATTAAATACGTGATTACCTATGCCATAACCCAGTTCGCTATAAGAAGGAAATGATGGCATAGCCAATTTACCTACATACAAGCGCTCCGAAACCATCCACCTGGAAAGACCCGGAAAATAACGAGAGAACAACAGCGGTGCCTGCAATTGCAGATGCATCTGCAGATAACGGTCAGCAGAACCAAACCAACGGTTGTCCAATACCTCAAAGACGCCTCCAAAGGTATCGTTCCAATTGGTTGGTAAAGTACGTTTGGAGAAATATGAGAAATTGGCAAAGTAAAGAGATTGAGCATTTGTAAATAACCCTGCTCCAACTTCATAACGCAAAAAACGAAGTAATCCCAGATCTATACTTTGAGAAAGGTCCAGTTCAATCCGTTCATACTTGCTATGACTTCTTAAGATGCCTGCTATTCCGCGTTCATACTCAAAATTAAATGTAGGATAAGAAGAATGCAGATAAATCTTTTTTTCTTTTTCATATCTGTAATATTGACCCGGAGTCCACGTCAACTTCATCATTGGAGCAAACGAACGGTAATCATTGCTCAACTCGCTTAGTGCTCCATTATTCTCTGAGCCACTATTAGAAGGGTACGAATTATCGGACAATTTCGGAGAACGGATATAATAACGTAAAGAAAGAGACAGCTCCAGCCCATGAAAGATCTCCTGGGATACTCCAACTCTGAAGTTCAGTTCATTATAGTATTTAAAATGAACAGAATCTAAATTAAGGACGGAGTCACTCTTTAACTTATCAAACATCTGACTATTGTAAATCCTGTTACCATTGCCGAGACCTATATTCAAATACCCACGTTTCTTCGGATTATAAAGAAAGGACAAATCAGTGCCCCAATATAAGTCACTCGTTTTAAATGCATAGCCCAATTGAGGATGAAATTGGAGTAGTCTGCTTCTTGAAAACTCTTTCCCAATCTTCAGATCCTGTTTCCAGATAAGACCGTCCGTCTTACTAAAATCAAACAGAAGTGGATTTACTATTCCCCGATAGTCCAGCTGCATATAATCATTGGCATTCGAACGGACAGGAGATGAAACGCGGCTTGCCACATCCAGCATATAGGAAGTTGGATCAAAGACTATGGAAGACCTTTTGGCTGAAGATAAAATTGTATCTTTCTTACTATTGAAGATTTCTGCTTCTTCCTTTGAAAGAGGTATTGGACGGTTTTTTTCCCAAAAAGCCTGATCGCGATTTATTTCCATTTTCACTCCTTTATCTTTTGGAGAGAAAAAGCTACTCAAGTCATATCCAATAGGATTATTTGCATTCTCAACCGTATCATTTAGCTGATACATTTCCACTGTCACATGAGTATGATATAATCCTTTTATAGTATTTCCAAAAAAGTGAGTATTAATATCAATCTTATGTTCTTCGACAACAAAAACATCCTTTTCAAGTTCCTTCAGTTTTAGTTCGACATTAAAAAGAGTTTGAGCATATTCTCCTTTAAAAGCAAATCTCTTTATCCCCCAAGTCTTTGGGATAACATCCATATAGCCACTCACCAGTTGTTGACTCTTAAATTTAGGGGTAATCTTTATCCTGAAAGAGAAGCTCCCCTCATCATCATAAACCACCTCGTCATACTCATATTTGTAGTACCTCCTGGCCTTCTCACTAAGCGGAGAGATTACTGTATTGGAAAGATAGGTTTGACTGAAAACATTGATTTCCAAGAAAGGAAGGATACGAGTGTTCGGATTCACATCATTCTTCGTCGTATTGTTATAAGCAATAACTTTAGACTCGTAAATATCGGGTGCAGTAAAACGGACATCACTGATAAGCTCCTGGATATATTGACTGCTTTTTTTAGCCAATCGGATTTCTGCCGGAATCATTCTGATCAATTCATTCCGTTTTTTGACTGTAACTACCGCTTTGGTATATACCACCGACTGAAGTGTTTTGATCTTCTTTTCAAATAACGGAGCCATCCGGATACAATTGGCTACGATTGAATCAGTAGGTATAATCATATACGGAGGAACATCTGCTTGACTACCCAAGGGGAATAATCCGAAGCAAATAAACAAAAACAATATGAATTTGGTGTACTTAGCCATAAAATCGAGTAAAAATAGGAATAATAACGGCCTGTTTTCATTTTTTATAGCTTAAAAGAAAGGGAATTAATGTTTTTGATCTATTTTTGTGCTGCATAACATGCTTATAAAGCAGCAATGAGTAAAAAAGAGTTTGTCGAATTTGATATATACGAACTTTCAGAGTTTTGGGAACTTCTGACGGAAGAGCAACGTGATGCCATACGGCAGAATCATTCAATCCAGTTCTATAAAAAAAATGAAATTATTTATAGTGAAGGAGATGAGGCAAAAAGTATCATGTGTCTTTTAAAAGGAAAAGTCAAGATATACAAAGAAGGGGTTGGTGGAAGAAGTCAAATTATACGAATGATCCGTCCGGTTCAATATTTTGGCTACCGCGCTTTTTTTGCAACGGAACCTTATGTGACTAGTGCTGCAGCTTTTGAATCGTCAACCGTCGTATTTATACCGATGGAACTCATTTGCCAGTTTGTAGAAGAAAACAATAAAATAGCCATGTTCCTTATTCGTGAGCTCTCGGTCGATTTAGGAATAGCAGATGAACGGACAGTCACTCTTACTCAAAAACACATTCGTGGAAGACTTGCAGAAGCATTGCTGGTGCTGAAAGATAAATACGGATACGAAGAAGACAACCTCACTCTAAGCATCTTCCTCTCCAGAGAAGATCTTGCAGGATTATCTAATATGACGACATCAAACGCGATACGAACTTTGTCCAACTTTGCGACAGAGAAACTAATTATTGTGGATGGAAGAAAGATCCTTATCCTGGATGAAGAAAAACTAAGAAGGATCAGCCGCATCGGCTAACCCTTCCTGTCTCAGAACTTATTAATTACCATCCGAATTTCTGTTAGTCGGGTAAGCAGCCCTTCCAGTAAATCAAGTTGCAGCATATTTGCCCCATCTGATTTCGCCACAGAAGGATTTTCATGCGTCTCAATAAACAATCCGTCCACACCAGTAACAATTCCTGCACGAGCAATCGTTTCGATGAGCTGTGGCATTCCCCCGGTAACACCGCTTGATTGATTTGGCTGTTGCAAAGAATGCGTACAGTCGAGTACAATCGGAAATCCAAAACTTTTCATAATAGGTATAGCCCTATAATCAACAATCAAATCCTGATACCCAAAGGTAGTTCCCCGCTCTGTAATCATTACATTTGGATTGCCTGAGTCGACCACTTTCTGAGCTGCAAATTGCATCGCTTCTCCAGATAGAAATTGCCCCTTCTTTATGTTGACCACCTTACCTGTCTCCGCTGCTGCGATCAAGAGATCCGTCTGTCTGCAAAGGAATGCCGGGATTTGCAATATATCGACATACTCAGCAGCCTTGCAAGCGTCTTCAGCAGTATGAATATCTGTAACCGTATGAATGCCAAAGGTCTCATGCACTTTCCGAAGTACCTTTAATGCCTTTTCATCACCTATTCCTGTAAATGAATCTATGCGCGACCGATTAGCCTTCCGATAAGAACCTTTAAATACATAAGGTATATTCAGTTTATCTGTCATCTTTACGATTCTCTCGGCAATCCGAAGAGCCATCTCTTCCCCCTCGATCACACACGGACCGGCAAGTAGAAAGAAATTATTAGTCCCGTTCTTTAAATCTTGTATTGTCATATCTTTATCATTTGCATTATCTTATTCAACTTTTCATCCATTGGAAGAGCACTATTAATCCAGTGAATCTCAAAGCCTCTTCTCTCCATACCACGAAACCAAGTCATCTGCCGTTTGGCAAACTGATGTATTGCTATTTCCAATTGTGCAAACATCTCTTCATACGTAAGTTGGCCAATCACATATAAGGTAAGGTATTTGTATTCTAGTCCGTAATAAATTAGATCTTCTGGCTTAACACCTTCCCCAATAATATTTCGCACTTCATCAATCATCCCTTCATCAAGCCTTTGATGTAAACGCTTTGAAATGCTTTCCCTTCTATGCTCGCGATCTACATCCAAACCAATAATCAGGCTTTTCAACTCTGGAAAGTCACGCATCTCTTTTGGTGTATTTTCATAAAAGATCTCAATCTCTATGGCACGTATCGCCCTTTTGACTGTATCCACATCCGTATCGTTGTGCAACTTCTTATGGGTTGAGAGTATCTGCTTCAACTCAACAAGAGATTTTGATTCCAGACTATTTCTTAATTCCTTGTTCTCGGGGACAGGTATAAGCTTGTAGCCTTTCAAAACCGATTCTATATACATTCCTGAACCTCCACAGAGTATAGGACAAATACCTTTGGCTACAATCGCTTGATATACTCTAAGAAAATCATGTTGATATTCAAATACATTATACTTGGTGCCAGGTTCGACAATATCTATCAGATGGTAAGGCACTGTCCGACCATCAATAAGATAGTCACCAAGGTCTTTCCCGGTACCCAAATCCATATTCCGGTAGACCTGTCGAGAATCCGCACTAATAATTTCCGACTGCAAAATATTAGCTAGAGAAACGGCCAACGATGTTTTTCCTGAGGCAGTTGGACCGAGAATTGTAATTAAGTCTATAGGACTAGTTATCATACTTCTTATTTGAATTGGACAAAGATAAGTAATTCATGAAAATAATCAGGCGTTTTGTTCTGAGTTCTTTCTAATCCTTTAGACTTCAAATTACACCCAATTTACAGGTTGTAATATGTTTGTAATCTACTTGTAATGTCTTTGTAATCGACCTGAAATCTAAACGTAATCTGTTCATAATCAATAACTTTTTTTATCTGAAATAAAGAAACAGAGACCTTATGTTGTTGGTTATTTGTACTACATTTGCAGCCTAATTAATCTAGAATATATGGCAATCAATTCTATTTTCTCTTTCCTTACTCCGAAAGAAACAAAGTTTTTTCCACTGCTTAATGAAATGAGCGACAAACTTGTAGAAGCTTCGCTGTTACTAAACAAACTAGTCCAAAGTTCTGACAGAGAAATAAGCAAAGAACTCTATAAACAGATCAAGGGAGTTGAAACTTCAGGTGATGAACTGATCAATAAGATTTTTGGCGAACTTAACGACACGTTTATAACTCCTTTTGATCGGGAAGACATACACAACTTATGTGAACGATTGGATGATGTCCTCGACTTGATTAACTCATCCGGAAAACGGATTATAATCTATAACCCGAAACATATCCCAGAAAAGACAATTCAGATGTCTAACCTGATTATTAA
>DATCIB010000160.1:0-3766 GCA_036508045.1 Bacteroidales bacterium | reverse complement strand
ATGAACAACAAAACGAAGAATTACCTATTTATCGCTGGTGCTATTTTGGTGCTGATTGCTGCGGTTGCCTATTTCTTGCAAAATCCTTATGCTCCCTATGGGATGGCGTTCGGATCAGCAGCGATTGCCGTGGTCCGATTGACATCACCTTATAATGGCGTAAATACTCGTATTAAAAGGCTTGTAAAGTTTCAACTTTTCTCCGCGATTCTCTTGGTAGCCGCTTCCTGTTTTATGTTCAGACATAGCTATGAGTGGCTCATTTGTTTGTTAGTTGCTACAGTTTTTGAAACGTATGCAGCTTTTGTAATGCCAGAGGAGAAATAAAAAAACGCGTACTCTTTTCAGAGACGCGTTCTCATTATTACATATCTCTATTTATTTCTTCCGTATGTAACGTGCATTCAACTTTTCTATGACTTCCTTTGTGATGTCATATTTCTCAGCAGAATAAAGGATGTTATCATTAAAAGTATTGCTTAAGATGATTTGGTAAGGATTCTCCTGATTAAATGTTTTCAGGAAGTTATACACTGAGTCACGAAGCAGTTCGTTCATTGAGGTTTGTTCCTGGGTAATCTCCGATGAAAGACGTTGTTCTAACTCCTGCAATTCATTTTGTTTCTTGCCCAGACGATTTTCTTCAGACTGCGCTCTTTCTTGAGAAAGGAATGCGTTATTTTGCAATTTGCGTTTGTATTCTGCTATTTCACCTTCCAACTCTTTCCCTTTTTGGTTGAGTGTCGCCATCGAACTTTCTCTTTTGCGGAGCAATTGTTCATTCATCTCTTTTGAAAAACTGTAGTGAAGCAACAGCGAGTCAACATTGATGTAGGCAATAGGCAATGTACCGCTGCTGGTTTGCAAACTGTCGTTCTGTCTGGCAACGGAAACACCGGCTGTTTGTTTGTCGCTGAACTGAAGGACGAATAAAACGATAACAGCGGCAGCTAAAATGCCTTCAATAATAAAGTGAACATTTTTCATTGTTGAATATGTTTATTCCTTAAATAAATAAGAGGGTGATTTAAATGTTACGGCCCGCTTTTCGCGCCTCAAGGTCTTGCGCTTTTGCACAATGTATTCCTTTCTTGCGAAGAGCTTTATTTCCATCAATGTGAATATCAGGAAATTTTCCTCCTTTTACAAAGAAGATTTTAATTCCAAGCAACGTAATTGCGAATGCAATAATTATGAATGAGATGACGAATGTGTAAATCATTTTTGTTACTTTTGTCGTGCAAAGATAGTCCAATACTTTGGATAATATCTTTTTATCTGATCAAATTCTGCAAGAATTGAAATGTGTTTTGAGCTTTTAACTTATTTTGAATGTATAGACGACAGAATCCGAATGAATATTGAAAAAACGATGAACCAGCTTGAGCCAACTCTACTCTGGCAATACTTTGAAGAGATTACAAAAATACCCCGTCCTTCAAAGAAAGAAGGGAAGATCGTGGCTTATATAGTTGATTTTGCTCAACAAAATCGTTTGGAAGTAAAACGTGATCGTGCGAATAATCTTTTAGTGATAAAGCCTGCTACTCACGGGTTTGAACACCTTCCCACAGTCGTCCTTCAATCACACATGGATATGGTGTGTGAGAAAAATAAAGAGGTGCAGTTTGACTTTGATTCGGATGCGATCCAAACAGTGATTGACGGTGACTGGCTTTCTGCAAAGGGTACTACGCTCGGTGCGGACAATGGAATTGGTGTTGCTACTGAATTGGCACTGCTGGCATCTGATACAGTGGAGCATGGCAAACTGGAATGTTTGTTTACGGTAGATGAGGAAACCGGACTGACCGGAGCAAGGGCATTAGGCACTGATTTCTTTTCAGGAAAGATATTGATAAATCTCGATTCCGAAGAAGAGGGGTATCTGTATGTCGGTTGTGCCGGAGGAATAGATACCACCATTCAATTCAATTATAAACCACAAGCTACGCCTGAAAATCTTTTCTTTTTCCGGTTGGATGTAAGAGGACTCACCGGCGGACATTCAGGTGGCGACATTCATAAGGGATTACCCAATGCAAATAAATTGCTGGTGCATTTCCTGCAAGCCGTATCTGCCGAATCACCCCTTTTCATTGCAGAGATCGGGGGAGGTAATCTCCGCAATGCTATTGCACGGGAAGCCTTTGTGATTGCCGGCGTTCCATTTCCTTTTAAAGAGAGGGTGCGTGTGTTGCTCAACTTTTTTACGTCAGACATGGAAGACTTGTACGGACCTGTTGATCCCCACATGCGCTTTGATCTTGAGTCGGTAGAAACTCCACCGGCTATTATCGATCCGAATGTTGCCGGGAGACTGCTTGAAGCATTAACCGCATGTCCGCATGGGGTGATTGCCATGAGTCAGGATATCGAAGGATTGGTACAGACATCCACCAATATGGCTTCTGTCAAACAAAATAAGAAAGACGGTATCATTGAGGTGGTGACCAGTCAGCGTAGCGCCGTGGAAAGTGAAAAGAAAGCGATCTCAGACAAGATCGAAGCGATCTTTGCGCAAGGCGGTGGGGTAGTTACCCATGGAGAGGGATATCCCGGGTGGAAACCGAATCTTCAATCCCCGATACTCCGGATAGTACGTGAGTCTTATATCCGTCTGTTCAAGAAGCAACCGCAAGTGATGGCCATCCACGCCGGACTGGAATGTGGCTTGTTCCTTGAAAAGTACCCCGATCTTGATATGGTTTCTTTTGGTCCTACCATGGAGGGAGTGCATTCTCCGCAGGAACGGATTTTTATTCCATCAGTTCCTTTGTTTTGGAACCATCTGCTGGATGTATTGAAAAATGTGCGTTAATACGAGTATGGCTATGAAGAAGATTCTTTCGGTGTGTTTCACTCTGTTGCTTTTACTCGCAGGAATGGCCTCTTGCGAGAATAACGATTTTTCTTCCAGTCCGTCTGATCGCCTTTCCTTTTCAAAAGATACTGTTTCGTTTGACACCGTCTTTACCGGAGAGGCGTCTGCCGACCAACGTTTCATGATTTATAATCCCAACAAGAAGGCACTGCGTATTCAGACTCTTTATCTGGCAGACCCTGATCACTCGGGATTTATTATCAATGTGGATGGACAATCGACTAACCAAATCAATGATCTGGAGATTGATGCCAAAGACAGTTTGTACGTTTTCGTCCGTGTCAATCCTTCAGCCAGCGGACAAAACAGTCCGCAATTGTTCAAAGATTCCATTGTTTTTATTACCAATGGAGTCATGCAACACGTCAAACTCCGTGCCTACGGTCAGGATGCAACCAAGTGGCAGGGCAAGTTGATTACCTCTGATACAACGCTCAGTGCCACTCGTCCGTTTCTTATTTATGATAGTTTGTATGTTGCTCCGGGCGTCACGCTGACACTCGCCGCAGGCACTACGTTGCATTTTCACAGCGGGGCCTCTCTGAAGGTGGATGGCACGCTTCTTTCCAATGGAACAGCAGCCGCGCCGGTCATATTGCGGGGTGATCGCATTGATAACTTGTTTGCCGATCTGCCGTATGATTTCCTTGCCGGACAGTGGGAGGGCGTTCACCTCACTGCCGGAAGTATGGGCAACAGTCTCACACATACCATTATCCGGGGAGGCAATTATGGCATCCTTGCTGACTCCTCCGATGTGACGACTCTCAAACTGGAGATGCACAGTTCAACGATTCACAATGTACGGGGCAATGGGCTGCAAGCGGTAAACTGTCGCATGGAAGCAGATAACTCTCTGTTTACAAACGCCCGTTATGCGCG
>DATCIB010000159.1:0-6540 GCA_036508045.1 Bacteroidales bacterium | reverse complement strand
TATTTGGATAGTGGTTCTTATGGGAATAGTAATAAAAAAAGAACTTCCCCGCGTCTTCACAGACCCGGGGAAGCAACCAATTTAACCTAAACCTTAACTATGATTCTACTAATGGAATCGTGGCAAAGGTAAAAAGAATAAACTCTATCTCCAAATTTCATTGTTTATTTTGAAGGAAAAAATAGGGGAATACTATTTCGCTTGAGCACCAAGAGGGTATTAGAGGCACAAAAAAAGAGAAGCGTGTCATCTTGATGTGACACACTTCTCTTTTTTATAGAGCGGATTGTCTTGTCTGGTATTATCTTGTGCCGTACACCAGAGTCTTGTTTCCCAGCCAATCGATGGCTTCGATACGGGTAGATCCGGTCGGGTAGTCCACATCGGTAATACTGAAGTCTGTGCAACCTCTTCCACTTATTGTGATACGTACCAGCTCATTGTCTTTGTAGGTTTCATAGGCAACTACGTTTTTCCATATCGAGTGGTTAACCCGTCTGAGTGTTCCATTAATTGTTACTCCTTGTCCGAAAGTGCCTTCCAGAGGAAGCTGGTTCTTGTATATCTGCCAGTTGTTGCCGGAGATATAATAGATAACCGGACTTGCCGGTTTCGGATATTTTTGTGCATAGGCTATCAACTCATCACATTGTGCTTGTGTAATAGTCATCGTCCCATAACTATAATCTTCCAAAACTCTATCGATTGGTTTTAGCATACCTGCCTTTACGAAGAAGTCAGTAACATCCTGTCCGGTTGAATCAATAAGAGTACGCATGAAGTTTAGCTGAAGTTGTCCGTTAGAGTAACTACTAAGATCCATCGCACGCATTCTCTCCGAAACCTTCGCGTAAATGTCCGGGCTAAATCCTGCCTGATGGAAGTACAGCTGTATTTGCCACAGTGGAGCAAGTTTTACAAAGTGGTCGTAGTTACGTCTTGCCGGCGTTCCAAACAATGCTTGTCCGTAGTAATCTGGTCCTTCCTGGCACAACCAGTTGTTGCCCATGCGGATTCCAAAGTTCAGATAGCAGTTGAACCGGCCTCCGATACCGTTCATGAAGTCACTCGCCCATCCTGATCCCGGGTTTTCGTGCTCCAGACGAAGGTCATGTCTATCGCCCAACGAGAATTGGACCCATGCCGAATAGATGTTATTCGTTACTTCCGTTGTTGAAACCCATTTGAGTCCCGGACGGATCTGATTCACATGTCCCAGTTCGTGCCCGATACCCCAGTATTGGAACCCATTTAATCGTATGATATCTTCTTCTGCTCCCGCACCAATTCCCGCACCAATTCCGTCAGCAAAATATCCACTTGGTACAACACGTGCGAATTGTCTGTTTTTCGGCACTTTGTTGTATTTGTTAAGCCCCATGATTTCATGTTCGCGATACACGATACTGTCATACGTGGCAGCCAGTTCCTCCCCATTTGCCGGACAGGCATTTCTAAAACTTTGCACCGGGTAAGCAATCTGACATAGATACCCTCTCATGTCCATGATGTCTGAACAGGCATTTGCAAGAAGCCGTTTCCAATCTTCATTTGTATGTCTGCCCCGGTCAAAGTAACCGTTTTCTTTACCCATCACAAAGTGGATCTTCACTTTCGGAGCCGTTTTGTAGTTGGATGTATAATATGAAATATAACCATTCCCTCTGTTGCTGGTTGTAATCTTATTAATACCGTTTTTCAGCGTATAAGTCGAACCTGCGGGGTCTTTTATCCCGAAGTTTTGAACTATCAGTTGAATGGCTTCCTCTCCCGGATTATCTACAATAATAACCATGCTTTCGCCTTTGTCAAAATAGATACCGGTTGGATTCTCGAAGCTATTATAACTGCTGGTCTTCATCCAGGAAGATGTCTCATCCAGGGTAGGGTATGCCTCATATTCTGCAACACGAAATTCTGTGGAGTAGGTACCATTATAGATTTCCAAAGCCAATCTCTTTACAAACAGATTGGATAACGCCTGAATCTGCTCTAACGTAACTTCCGGTTTCAGAGCGGTCATTTCATTGTTTGCAAAGACAGCATAATCTCCACTCGTGTTACTCACTGTCTTGAAGAATTCCATCTCAGCGCAGCTTGCAAAACCTTGTCCGTCGCCAGCTCCTGATTGAACGACAAGTTGGATTCTTGTCGGATGGATAATGCTTGGAGTGAAGTTGATCTGGGTAGCCGTTGAACTCCCCTTCATGTCAATGTCGGTATATTTTACCAGGTTCGTATTTTCAACGGTAGAGTACCAGACCTCCACTTCTTTGAAAAGTCCGTTTGAACTGGATTGCCGGGGATTGTAAACCATATAATCAATCTGTTCCTCATTCGTGAAGTTGTACGTCAATGTAATCGGGAAATAGTTGGTCGCGCTATTGTCCCAGCTAGAGTGGTAAATGGTGGACATATTCCCATCGAAGGTGTTTTCAATACCTTCACCTGCCTGAAAGGAAGAAGCGGTGGCACTAGTCACCTTTACTTTTGTGTCACCTTTTACAAACTCCGCGGATCTGTCGCCACTTTGAATGACTGTCAGGTTTCTGCTGGTTTTCTGATCCGGATCATTCAGTGTAACAGTAGCTGTTCTTGGGCTGCTGTACATATTCCACGGAACAGAGAAATAAACTGTATTTGAATTCTTATCGTTTTTTACAGGCGTAATCCACTCCTCTGAAGTATTGATGGTATAGTCCACATTGCTCATTACATCAATGGAGAAGGTGGTGTCTTTATAATCGATATTTAGCTCATTCGCAGACATCACGATATGAGAAGCTTTCACAGTAGGAAGCATCTTTTGAGCATAGGAAGGAATCTGATAGATCATTGCAAGAGTGATTGCAGCGATTCTTAGGGTTTTGGCGTTTTGCACAGCAAAGTCAGTTTTAGTTATAAAAAGTATTGGCTGCAAATATACTATATATTTTGAATACAGACATTCTTAAACACAAAAACCTAATCAATGGATAAGATTACCAATTGATTAAGTGTCTTTTGTTCCTTTATTAAGGGAGAAGAAAGAGCTTATTTTACTACTTTCCTGAGCGCGCGAAAGATGAGGTAGGTCCCCCAGATTATAAAAGGAATACTGAGTAATTGTCCCATATTGAGGATCATAAATTGCTCGAAAGCTTCCTGAGGTTCTTTAATGAACTCGACAAAGAAGCGTGTACCAAATATACCTATCAAAAAGACTCCGAGAATCAAACCTTCCCGCTTGATGGCATTTGTCCGGTAATAAAGATATAGGATCACAGCGAGTGTGATGAGACAATATAGTATCTCATAAATTTGAGTTGGATGAGATGGAACCGAATAGACCGGATCTGCACCTCCCATCCAGGCAGACAGATTTTCTACAAACCGGAATCCCCAAGGTAAATCCGTCGGATTGCCATAAATCTCATGATTGAACAGATTGCCCAAACGGATAAATGCGCCTCCGACACAGACACCCGGCATGAAATGATCGAAAGTCCACAACATGCTCTTGTGTACCTGAAATTTAGAATAAAGATAGACAGCAATAATTATGCCAATGGCTCCTCCATGACTGGCTAATCCTCCCTGCCAGATATAGAATATCTCAAGCAGGTGCTCTGAGTAGTAACTCCAGTCATAAAAGACACAGTGACCAATGCGCGAACCGATTATTGAACCTGCCAGCACATAAATAAAGAGTTTGTCAGCCCATTCTTCCGGTAGCCTTTCTTTTCTGAATATTTTTTGCACCAGAGTGTATCCAAGCAGAAACCCCACAGCCCAGCAAAGTCCGTACCAACGGATTTCTCTGGAGCCAATTTCAATCAGTGTCGGATTGAATGTCCAAGTGATGTATGATAGCATTGCAGACATTTTAAACTAAATGTTTGATTAACTTTTACAAAAGAACAAAAATGGATTGGATAAAGAAGCATATCCGATCTCTTTTTAAGAATAAAAAGCTATATAAAGCAATTGATAGATATTGAGTCAATATACGCTTTTGGATAAAAAGCCGTTATTGTAATGTGCGAATCCTTTTAACTCGTGTTAAAATAGGAATTTATGATTACTTTTGTAATTTAGTTGCGTATAATTCATAGAAAGAAATCTATTATGCTGGAATATATAAAGGGGAAAATTGCCGAATTGACACCGGCTTCTGTTGTTGTTGATTGCAATGGACTGGGCTATCTTATGAATATCTCATTGAATACATTCACTACTTTACAAGGAAAGGATCAGTGTATGTTGTATGTATATGAAGCTATTCGTGAAGATGCATATATTCTCTTTGGGTTTTCGACCAAACAGGAGCGTGAATTGTTTTTGCAATTGATAACCGTGTCTGGTGTTGGAGCCAACACGGCCAGGATGATTCTTTCCTCATTAGGTGTTCAGGATCTGGAACAAGCAATTGTAGATGGCAACGCCTCTCTCTTGAAATCAGTAAAAGGGATTGGCTTAAAAACGGCGCAACGAATCATTGTGGATTTAAAAGATAAAATGAAGTCGGCAATGCCGTCTTCAGCATCCATGCTACTTTCCAATCAGGAAGTCAGGGAAGAAGCAATCAGTGCTCTTGTAACATTGGGATTTTCTCAATCTGCCTCGCAGAAGGCGATAGATACTATATTACATGACAATCCTGAAAGTACGGTTCAACAAATTATTAAAGCGGCATTAAGGATCTTGTAATTATCATCTGGAATGAGATTGAAGTATAGACAAAATGGGAAAGTTGTAACTTTGCTGATGATCCTTTTGGCAGGATTATTTTCATCGATTGCCAGAGGAATGTATTTCCCGTCCTTTACGTCATCTCCGCAGATAAGTATCCCTCAGGATACAGTAAAACTCCGCTATCCGATCAAAAAAGATATCCCTTCAAACTATTCAGACCTACAACCGCAATCTGCTCTGGACTTAAAGTCTCCGGCCAACTTGAAATCAACCATTGAGTATGACTCGAAAACGGGTACGTATGTTTTTATTACCCGTGTCGGCGACATGGTAGTCGGTACTCCTCTGTTGATGTCGATGCAGGAATATGGTAAATACCAACAGAAACAATCTTTCGCTTCGTACTGGAAATTAAAGAATGCGGATGCATTGAAGAAATTGGGCGATGACTTCTCTCTGACTGACGTCAAGATTAATATTGGTCCTGCAGACAAGATCTTTGGCCCCGGAGGCGTGCAGTTGAAAACAACCGGATCTGCAGAACTGAAGTTCGGATTTAAAACGAACAATGTGGAGAACCCTTCTCTGCCGGAGAAGCAACGAAAGAAGACCTATTTTGATTTTGATGAGACAATTAATCTCAACATGACCGGAAAGGTCGGTGATAAGATGTCCATGTCTATGAATTATAATACGGGCGCCAGCTTTCAGATGGATCGTCAGAAACTCAAACTGCAATACCAGGGGAAAGAAGATGAAGTCATAAAGAATCTTGAAGCCGGCAATGTGAGCATGACTACCGGAAGTTCTCTGATCAAAGGAGGGACAGCCTTGTTTGGTGTCAAGGCGGACATGCAGTTTGGGAAGTTAAAGGTCACGACGCTCGTCTCTCAACAACAATCACAGACGAAGAGCGTCAGTTCGACAGGTAGTGTACAAACGACTGAGTTTGAAATACCCGTGGATGAGTATGATGAAAACAGGCATTTCTTTTTGTCTCATTATTTCAGGGAGATGTATGATCAGTGGATGAGCAAACTGCCTTATATTTCTTCAGGGATTACGATTAATCGAGTCGAGGTATGGGTTACCAACAAACGGAGCAATTATGATGAAGCACGAAATATCGTTGCGTTTGTGGATATGGGTGAAAACAATGCCATCTATAATAATCACTGGACTCCGCAGGGAAATAGTACGTATCCTTACAATAATGCAAATACTCTGTATCAGGAGATTGTTCAGGATTATCCGAATGCACGGACCATCAGTCAGGTAAACACTGTGCTGGAACCCTTGTCTGCGTTTGGGATTGAAGGTGGTGATGATTTTGAAAAGATTGAGAGTGCCCGCAAACTGACTCCTTCAGAATATACTGTCAACAAGCAGCTGGGATATATATCCTTAAATTCCGCATTGCAGGCCGATGAGGTCTTAGCTGTATCTTTTGAGTACACCCGTGGCGGACAGATCTATCAGGTCGGCGAGTTTGCTTCAGATAATAGTACTTCATCCAACAATGCGCTCTATCTGAAACTTTTGAAAGGGACGACCCTCTCTCCAAGAAGCGGATGCTGGGACCTGATGATGAAGAATGTGTATTCTTTGGGTGCAGGTGTCACAAATGTTCAGAGGGATAAATTTAGATTCAACATCAAATACCTGAGTGATTCGACAGGTGTGTATGTGAACTATCTTCCTGAAGGTGATGTTAAGAATAAGTTGTTGATAAAGGTCATGAATTTGGATCGTCTTGATAACAGCAATGAAATCAACCCCGACGGACAGTTTGACTTTGTGGAAGGTTATACCATCATTGCAAGCAAAGGCCGTATTATTTTCCCCGTCACAGAGCCCTTTGGAAGT
>DATCIB010000158.1:0-9655 GCA_036508045.1 Bacteroidales bacterium | reverse complement strand
GCCTCTACTTGAGGACCATATATTTCAGCAAGAGTCTCACAACTTGCTGCGCTGCTTGTTGCAAAAATTTGATTAATAAAACCTTTAGCACGATCCAGCTCCTCTAACTTGCTGTTTCCTCTATTCGGATTCATACCTTCCGGTCTATCTTGACCTCTACCTTCCGGTCTATCTTGACCTCTATTCGAATTTACACCTTCCGGTCTATCCTGGCCTCTGTTGGGATTCATATCACCGGGCTTATCTTGGTCACGATTCGGATTCATATTACCAGGTCCATCAGGTCCTGCTTCTCCCTTGCTTTCAGCTTTCTCCATTTCATCAAGTGAAGTGCTTACGGCCATAAAATCTTTCATAAACTGCTCTTTATGGGTGGCATCTTTCTTAAGGATAAGATCAGAAGTTTCCATGATTCCAACTAAGACAGAGAGGTCTGTTCTTTCCTTTTGAAGCTCCATGGATTTCTTATACCACTCATAGGCCTGTTTCACAGCTTTGAGATCTGCCCGGTTGATGTGATTGAAATAAACTTTTGCTTTCTCTCCAATAACCCATCCTTCTGGATTTCTCAGACTTCCACCATAGTATTTAATCTGTTTGTCATACATGGCTATCCATTGATTCAGAATGTCTGCTCTCTTCACAGAATCTTTTTCATTCTTCATTTTCCATGAAAAGAGTCTAGGAGCATATATCGAATACAAATTCTCGGTACATCTAGGGCATTCGCTATAGACAATACCGAATGCCTTTTCAGCATCCGGATAGTTCTCCGATTTGATATCAACAGACAACTGATTCAGACTTTGCACACAACGGACACTGTCTTCGCCTTTACCAAATCTGGATCCGTCATCGACTCCCTTCTGCGCATATCCGTTTGCCATACTTAGGAGCAATCCGGCTACAAACAATTTTACTTTCATTTTATTTATCCTTTATGTTATTTTATTTAAAGACTCTCTTCTTAAACCAGAGTTCGCTAAACAAGATGCCCAATGTCACTTTATAGCCTCTTTCTTCAACTCTGGTTACACTTGTTGAAGGAATCAAAGAATACTCAAAACCCAGATTAATCATTGATCCCGAAGAACGATACGGAATGCCGATACCAACAGTTGCACGATAGGCATTTACCGAATTCCCATTCACCTTAATGTAAGATTGCTCACAGGAGAAGCCAGCTCTGTAATGCAAGACTTTTAACGGATTACGACTAATCAATGAGGGGATATACTCCGCACCCAGTGACAAGCGCGCTCTGTTGTTTAATGTATCCTTCTTACTATAGTAACGCGCGTCACCCCACATTTGGTATTCAAAATCTGCTGCAATTGTGATTCTGTTATCTTTATTATACGAAAGACCAAGCCCTAATGTGTTCGGAAAATCAAAAGAACCTGTATTAGTAGCCGTGAGTGTTGTATCAGTAGTTGAGCCGGTACCATAGCTCCTGTTTAATTCTGTGCTTGAATGTAAGCCTTTCCCGGGACTGAAAACAGCACCAAGTGTAAGATTCTCGCGGGTATTGAGACGATGTGTATATTGCATGCCTAAATCAAACTTCAGATCATTCACCTGAATCTTGTTTTCATAATTGATGAAATAGATAGAAGAACTCTCCGGAAATGAGGTCATACGGGAATTAGAGACAGATCCAAAAAGATATTTGACATTGAATCCAACCGACAGATTCTTTTTTAATGAATAGCCAAGTCCGGCATACAGTTGAGAAATGCCCCCTGAACCAATATAATCCTGTTGAGCGATAATTCCGGTACTCAAACCATCCGGCTGTTTGATTGTCTCCGATGAACTGAAGTTATAACCGGTTGTTGAGTAAGGCAAAAGGCCTCCGCTGAAACCTAACTTCGACGAAAGAGGAAAAGCTAAAGTAATATAGTCAAGACCGCCATTGTTATACCGTTGTTTGTTCTGTGAGTCGCTTAATCTTGATGCCTCCGCTGAGAGTCCAATATCAAACAAGAAATTATTCGTTTCAATATCCGAATATGAAGCCGGATTTAACGGATTGATCTGAGATATCGATCGTATTCCAAAGGCTGTTCCTGCCATAGAGCGATTAGCGCCAACAGAGTTGTCGGACAGCCTACCCAAACCAAAGCGGGAATAAGGCGAATTTGTACTGTTTTGAGCTTCCATGCAAAAGGGCAAAAATGCCAGCAGCAGATACCCAATTACTTTATTTTTATTTGACATTATAATTCAATATTCTATTAAGGCCTTTAAGGACCAAGAAATAATCTACAAAGTTCGCACTTTTTAGTCGTGATTCAAAGAAAAATGCGTCTCCTCCAGTTAAAAAAATATAAAGGTCAGGATAACTTGATTTCAGCGCATGAATTACCCCTTCCATTTCAAACAACATTCCGTTAACAACTCCGGATTGGATCGCCGTTTCAGTGTCAGTCCCGAGTAACGGAATCACCCCTTCATGGCCACAGAGCGGCAATTTGGATGTGAATTCATGCAAAGCACGAAACCGCATGTGTAAGCCAGGAGCTATATTACCACCATAATAAACTCCTCTTTGAATAAAATCATAAGTAACAGCCGTTCCTGAATCTATGACCAATAACGATGCATCGGGTTTAATATTGTCCGCACCAATCACGGCGGCCAAACGATCAGGGCCTAGTGTTTGAGGGGTCTGATAGAGATTCTTTATTGGCAACGGGGTCTGATGATCCAGAAAGATCCAAGCATCCAGATGTTTTTGAAAAAAGTCAATTAAATATTCAGAGTGTTTGTTTACATTAGATATAATGGCTTTACGAATAGAATAAAAATCACAAAGCGCACGAAGCCGATCAGGTTGCAACTGATCATGAGTCTCTTCCAACAGTATACTGTCGGCCTCAAACACGGCAACTTTAGCGGTTGTATTGCCTTGATCAATGATTAAATTCGGCACTATTTATTCAGTTATTCAATTCATTAATAACGCACCATATTCTCGTCCGGGTAAGTATTCAAATTAAAATGCGCCTAAGGATTTATAAGATCTTTATTCGAAAAGTCAAGTATATTCTGAATATGTTCAATTGCCATCTTCGCTTCTCCTTCCGGATTCAGTTCCAATGCCTCGTAGAAGTTGTTTAACGCATGCTGCCAGTCTCCCCTTTTTCGGTAGAGGTTACCTGACAAAAGAAAGACAGTCTCCGATGGTTCATTCTGATACATTCGCTGCAATTCTTTTTCCGCTTCATCCAACTTGTTCGTTTGAATAAGATCACGAATCTCGTCCAGTGTCATATTACATTCATTTTGGAAGGCAAAAGTATAAAAAAGTCAGATATGTTTCATGTTTTCCGGTAATTAAACATCAAATTATCTGTACGATTCATTTTCTGTCGAGCATCTTCCAATTTCAGGAACGGCTGATCTGAAGTCCTTTTTCCGACAAGGTCATATCTACAAACCTAGCACCGGGAGTCAATTGATTCCGATTAAGTATATTCTTAATACGTGCAGCAGCTTCCGGATCTTTTGCTATCATATAGAGAAAACCCCCACCCCCCGCTCCAGGCAACTTATAACCAATACAATAATCTTTTATCTGACGAATAATAGCTTCCACCTCCGCTGGGTTCGTGCCTGCATCCAATTGCTTGTTTTGTTCCCATGATTTGCCTACCAGTTTGCCTGTCTCAGCAAAATTGCCCCGCTGAATAGCTTCATAAAGATCAAGTGCGTGAGACTTCATATCATGCAGCAATGAAAGATGAGCAGTTGAATTAAGAAACATGCCACGTACTATTTCAGCCAATATGCCTTTTGCAGTACGGGTAAGACCTGTATAATATAAAAGATGACATTTCTGATACTCCGGCTGGGTAAACAGATAATCCGGTAACCATCTTACCAGAGGAGACTGATTAAATCCGGGACTTGTCTGGAGAAGTTTTACTCCCTGCAGCACACCCCCATATTGGTCTTGCCATCCACCGCCGGTGGTAAGAAGCTGTTCAAGAACCAATGTTCGCTGACAGATCTCATTCTTGTCCCACGCCAGACTGCAGAAATCAGATATAGCTCCCAAAACCGTAGAAGCCAATATCGAACTGGTTCCTAACCCGGAACCTGCCGGTACTGCTGACAAAAGAGTAATTTCAATACCTGAACCAAAGCAATTCAGCTGTGCATAAAGAGAATCATACGATTCCACCGAGAAACGTGGAGAAAATCCCGCCAGAACCAGCGCTGCTTTAGGGATGGAAAAAGGAGAACCGACCTTATTAAACCGGGAAAGTTCCTCATACGTAGTAATCTCTTCCCTTGCCCCCAAATCAATAGAGCGAAGTATTACCTTCATCTCACTGCAAGGCTTAATATACACCTGCAAAGGAGGTTGTCCGTTTAATTCAATGGCTATATTAACCACATTACCACCTTCATTCAAACAATATGGAGGGGTATCCGTCCACCCGCCAGCCAGATCAATACGCACGGGACTTCGTCCCCACACAATCTGATCCTTGTAAATATCCAGACGGGGGTGTTGTTTCTTTTCCAGCATCGGTGCAGTAAGTCCTTCACGTAAAAGAGCAAAAGCTTTCTCTTCCTCTGTTTTGAAGGGAAGTCCCTTGAGCTGTTCCAGACGAGCTCTGAACATTCGATCATGAATGCGGGTCATTAAAGGAACACTCTCGGGCAGAGGCTTCGGCGCCGGTAGTTCATGTTGTGCAAACTCAGCGGCTGCATCATCCAGATTAAGTTGATAAAAGACGCTCTTCTCAAAGTTCTTTGCCAAATTGGGCCAGTTGAGAGCACGAAAAGATTCTCGTTGCTGATTCAGACGCCGCAGATTGGCGGTCGCAGAAAGCTGATCTGCAGAAAGCCTGGGGTTTTCCATCCACAACTTCTTACCCTCTGTTAGTTCCGGTTCTGTTGTCATCCACCGACAAAGAATTCCTAAGTGATCCATAGTTTTCACTACCGGAAAAAGTGCCATGGCCTGCAAGTCATCGGTTTGTTGAAGATCAACATGAGATGGACGAATTCCGCGATCAATAAACCACTTCAAGATCGGGGCTCCCATCCATAAAGTATTTTCAGAGTTAAGATCTCCTTTGAAAGCGTCATTAAATCCATAAGGACGGACCGCATAACCATCCTCAGCAATCGGTACAATATCCAAACAAATGCCTGAAGGGAGTTCCAATACCCAATCATTATCCGGGACTCCGGTAATCAGATGCTTATCGTGTAACGTCCACTGTGCACCGATCACACTATTTTCAACCCATAGTTCTGAGTTTGACTCAGTCAGTTTGCATCTCACATCCGCATTCTGAACAAACATGGCAGGATGCGGTTTAATCTTATGGTGCATGATGGCACGCTGGTCATTGACAATGTTTTGTACAGAGAGTGTCGAAGATATCAATTCACGGCTGGTACCATAGTGGTAAAACTGTCCGCCTTGCAGTGGCAGAATAGCTACGGTTAATTCATTCAGTTCCGGATCCTGAATTCGGGGATGTCTACCCAATGTAAGCCCAAAATCTGAATAAAGGTCGTAGTATGAAATTTCTCCATTCTTTTTCGAACGCGCGCAAAGCAGTTCAACAGCACGGTCACTTAATAACCAGATCCCAATGTCCATCAGGAAATAATGCGTCTGCATCAATTTACCGAGTTCCTCAACGGACGGCTTCTGCAACATAAAGTCAAGTGCATCGGGATGCTGTCTGTCTTGTACAAAGACCCCGTGATTCTTTGCCAGCGAAGGATCCACCCACAATCCATAGCAGACCACATCCGCTTCGGGAATTGTCTGTAAAGCACCATCTACCCGTATATATACATCACCACTGGCAATCAAGGTGTTTAGTTTTTCCGGTGTATTGCACATAATTGTTTCATAGAGTGGTAACTGAAGGGAAAGCAGATTCTGCCGCAACTTTTGTCCACGAGCCCAACGGAATACAGGAAGAGGAGTCAGTATCTTACCAGAAGGAGCATAACCAGGCAGCCGACGACTTTGTCCACCTGCATGCAACAAGATCCGTTTTCTTCTTCCCAGCCACTCGTTGAAAGAAACATCGGGGCTTTCTTCTTTCCAACAAGCTTCGAGTAACCATGTCGTACCACCACCTGAACCTAGTTTCTTACCTATGGGATCAGAGGTACAATACCATTCTGAACGATCTACTTGTTCAATTTCATGAAAGTACTCCACCAGGTTAGGCGGAAGGGATAATAGTTTCTGCATGCTCCACTGATTCTGTTAATTGACAACAAAAATAATATTATCTTCGTTAAGAAAGAAATAATTCACAAGATAACCTCTAAAAGTCAATAGAAAAATCATTTAGAGACTTCAAATCTCTGACAATTATATATATATTTGCGATCACAAAACTAAATATCCATTTTATGCTTCGACGCATCGCACAGCTATTACTATCTGCAGCTGCCGTATATCTTACTGCTAAGATACTACCAGGTATTAAACTTGATGGCTTTACCTCGGCAATTTGGGTCGCATTAGTGCTTGCTTTATTAAACACGTTCCTTAAGCCATTCCTTCAGCTATTCTCTTTGCCTTTTATTTTGGTGACATTCGGATTATTTCTTGTTGTCATCAACACAATTATAGTGATGCTTTGCAGCGAAATACTGGATGGATTTGAAGTCTCGGGATTCCTCCATGGAATCCTATTCAGTATCATCCTGACCATTATCACGTCACTTCTTAATCTGCTCTTTAAACCAACTGAAAAACAATAATAACCAATATTCATACAATGAAAACACTATTTCTAAAAACTTCTGCATGGCTTTTTGCATGCATGCTGATCACTCAGGGTTTATGTGCTCAAGAAATTGACACAAAAGCCTTCTACAAGTTGTACAACAGTCAGGGAGACGTCATGGACAATGGCGGCGTATCGGATAACAATGCGAATATCTTCACTGTGAAAGAGCAAAAAGACAAACTCTCGCAGGTTTTTGCTTTTGAAAACGTATCACCGGGATGTTATGCCATCGGTCTTCCCGATTATGAGAAAGGCATCGATAATGCCGGAAACATGAGAGGCGACGGAAACTTAGTGATTCAGTGGGACACAGACAGAGGGAATCCAAATCAACAATGGATCTTTAAGAAAGTAGCTGAAAACACCTATACGATTACCAGCAAAAACAGCGGAATGAACCTTAGCTTTCGCAAAGACGGAAAAGTAATGCAGGCGAAATCAGACCCTTCGGACAAAGACCAGCAGTGGGTACTGAAAACAACCAAAGCAAAGATATCAAAAGAGAAAAAAGCTGTCAGCAAAAACGATTGGGAAAATGAAGCAATCTTTGGCATCAACAAAGAGCCGGCACGTAATACTTTCTATCCTTTCTTGTCCAAAGAAGCTCTCCAAAAAGACCCTTCATTTAACGAACCATGGAATATGCCTGTAGCTGACAATTTCATATTGTTAAGCGGTAAATGGAAATTCAATTGGGTGAAAGAGCCTTCAGAGCGCCCACAGACATTTTACAAACCAAATTTTGATGTTTCTGCATGGAAAGAAATCACTGTTCCTTCCTGCTGGGAAATGGAAGGATATGGAACTCCTATCTATACTAATGTGACCTATCCCCACAAAAACCTACCTCCATTGATCCGTCCGGTTGAGGGTTGGACTATCAGCAAGGAGTTAAATCCGGTTGGCTCTTACAGACGTAACTTCACTGTTCCTGCCGACTGGGATGGTAAAGAGGTCTTCCTTCATTTCAATGGTGTATACAGTGCAATGTATGTATGGGTCAACGGAAAGAAAGTGGGCTACTCACAAGAATCCTGCACCGATGCTGAGTTCAACATCACTAAATATATCAAACCGGGCGACAACATGGTTGCTTGCGAAGTATATCGCTGGTGCGACGGTTCATATCTGGAAGATCAGGACATGTTCCGCCTAAGCGGTATTTACAGAGATGTCTTTGTATATGCTACTCAACCGGTACGTGTACGGGATTTCCATATCACAGACGTTCTTTCTGCTGATCTCAATACCTCCAACATCGCAGTTGCCAGTTCAGTATCTAATTACGGTAAGATGGCAGGTAAATATTCTGTTGGCATTGAGTTGCTGGATCCTCAGGGAAAATCAGTACTCAAAGCATCCAAAGATGTCCCTGTGATCAAAAAGAACAAAGAAGAGAAAGTCACTATCAATGCGACATTGAGCGGCAATATAGCTAAATGGACTGCAGAGACACCTAATCTTTATACGGTAATTGTAACTCTTTCAGACAATAAAGGAAATGTGATTGAAGCTTCTTCCTCTAAATACGGATTCCGTAAAATAGAAATTAAGAATAAGAGAATCTATATCAATAATGAACTCGTATTTTTCAAAGGAACAAACCGTCATGACATAGACCCACAGTTGGGAAAGACAATACCTGTATCCTCAATGATTAAGGATATTGTGATGATGAAACAGTTTAACTTGAATACAATCCGTACTTCTCACTATCCGAATGATCCACGTATGTATGCGCTTTACGACTACTACGGACTGTATGTGATGGATGAAGCAAACGTGGAATGTCATGGAAATAACTCAATCAGCGGCATGAAGAGTTGGATACCATCTATGGTGGATCGTATGGAACGTATGGTACAAAGAGACAAGAACCACCCGTCTGTCACATTTTGGTCCATGGGTAATGAATGTGGTGGAGGTAGCAACTTCTATGAGATGTATAAAGCAGCCAAACTCATTGACCCTGTCCGTTATATTCATTATCAGGGAAAGAACGAAGCGGCAGACATGGATTCTCAGATGTATCCTTCTGTGAGTGGTATGGCTTCATTTGACCAACAACCATCCGAGAAACCATATTTTCTGTGTGAGTATGCACATGCGATGGGTAATGCAGTGGGTAACCTGGCAGAATACTGGGATTATATCGAAAACCATTCCGAACGCATGATTGGTGGATGTATCTGGGACTGGGTAGATCAGGGTATCAACATGAAAGGTCGTCCGACGAATGAATATTATTTTGGCGGCGATTTTGGAGACAAACCAAATGATTTCGATTTCTGCTGCAATGGCTTGACTACTCCTGATCGTCTGGTAACTCCTAAATTGCTGGAAGTAAAGAAGTGCTATCAGTATATCAAGATCAAAGCAACTGACGCAGTCAAAGGAATGATCCAGGTAGACAACCGGTATGACTTCCTCAACCTGAATGAGTTTCGTATTACCTGGAGTGTCATAAAAGACGGCAAACCGATATCTACCAATCAGATGGATGCCCCTGCAGCCAAGCCGAATGAGATAGTTTCAATTGCTCTTCCGGTAAATGTTACCATGGATAAGGGTTCTGAATATTTCCTGAATGTCTCTTTCAGTCTTAAAAACAACACCGTTTGGGCAAAAGCCGGACATGTGGTAGCCGACGAGCAAATGGCTATGAATGAAAGACCTCAGCTGGTACAGCCAATTGTTTTGTCAGAAAAAGCTGCTAAACCGCAGGTTTCTACTGCCAATAACATGACTACTATCAAAGCAGATGGCTTCAGTGCTACTTTCAACCGCCAGACTGGTATTCTTACCTCACTGGTCTATAATAATACGGAGATGATCTTCAAGAGTGAAGGTCCAACATTCAGCTGGTATCG
>DATCIB010000157.1:0-9221 GCA_036508045.1 Bacteroidales bacterium | reverse complement strand
TTTTTTCATCATTTGTTTTGTTTAGTTGTTATATTAAGTCTTGTTTTATACGATAGCAAGTAGTTCTACTTCGAAAATCAAAGTTGTATCAGGACCGATGTTCGCTCCAGCTCCGGCAGAACCGTAAGCAAGGTTTGAAGGAATGAAAAGTTTCCATTTTGAGCCGACAGGCATTAGTTGGAGAGCTTCTACCCATCCCTGAATGACTTGATTTACTCCGAATACGGCAGGTTGATTTCTTTGAACAGAGCTGTCAAAGACGGTTCCGTCAATCAAGGTGCCGTGATAGTGGCATTTTACTTTGTCTTTTGCAGCTGGCTTTTTTCCTTCTCCTGCTTTGATGATTTCATATTGTAAGCCACTTGCCAGTGTTACGACGCTAGCTCTTTTTTTGTTCTCATCCAGAAAATCAAGACCTTCCTGCAGGTTTATCTTTTTTGCCCCTGTCTTCTTCTCGGCTTCTGCTTTTTCCATTTTACCGAAGAATTCATTCAATACAGTATTAATCTCATCATAAGAGATAGTCGGCTGTCCACCTTCAAGCATAATTTTGACTGCCTGAGCAAAATCCTCTGTGTTCAGCTGGGTGACTCCGGACTGTACCAAATTGTGACCAACGGAAACTCCTAGAGCATAACTAAGTTCATCCATGTAATAATCAGTTGTTTATAATTCAAATTGCACTATTGCAAAAAAACGGTACAAAGCTAATGCTTTATTTCAAACATTCGGGTATTTTGTTTAGTTTTTTTCGAAGAGGATCAGGATTCAAATTGCACGAGATGCCAACCAAGATCCTTCCTTCAGACATTCTCCCTTCTTTTCGGAAGTAAGAATTATCTACCTCAAACTGCGAACTAAGCGCTTGTCCATATTCTCCTCTTAGAGATAACCGCCAGTTGTAGAGAAACTCATAACTGATTCCGGCACCCACTGTCGCCAAAAGGAGAACTTTCTTTGATGGAGCTTTCTTGTCATCCCTATTCAGGAAAGAGGGTGTTAGCCCGACACGGAAAGAAAGCCTCCAAAGATTTACCAGCGGCAAGTGATGCACAAAAGCAATGGGCATGTCCAAATAGGAATAATTTACATCTGTAGCTCCAGCAAAAGCTGAACCTCTTTCTGCATAAGAAAGTCCGATAGAAAGTGCATGAAGTTTATTAAAGCCGTATTCAAATTCGACCCCTTCAAATGAGTTTGCTTGTCTGGATGAAGGACTTTTGTAATACGATTTGCTTATAGAACTGAATGACATTCCGGAAATGAGTCCCAGATTCATTTCATGTTGCGCATATCCAGCGAACGGAGAAATAAAGCAAAGCATCCAAAAGAAGAACTTCAGTCTATTTGCAGTATGATATCTCATTATTTGGGCAAAATCATTGTCAATAAAAACCTGATTAATTATTAAAACGCTCACAAAGTAATAAAATTGTACTGGACGCAGAATTATACGAAATCAATAGCTGAAAAGCATGCTTAGTAATAAGTATTTCCATCTTAAATAAAGCACAATGGATTCCAAATGCTCGATGATGAGATAAGGGTTTAGTAAAGGGAATACGGTCTGCACAAATGAGGTAGCTATCAGATCCCAAGGCTATAACGGTAGAAATCAAACATCTCAAAGATCTGTTCTTTGCTTGCTGTTTGATTGATATGTATCTCTCCAATATTACTCAACAAAGTAAAGTTGATATACCCTGAGTCATTCTTTTTATCATGCGTCATCAGTTCGAATAACTTTTCGTATTGATTGCAGTCAAAAGCATATACACCGTAGTTTTCTTTTATAAACATCAGAGCTTGCTGTAGTTCTGCTTTTGGGAATCCACAGGCTAAATGAGAAAGATAAAGTTCGCATATCAAACCGAAAGCGACAGCGTAACCATGTGCCAAAGGTTTGTCCGAAAGAAAAGATAAGCTCTCAAAAGCATGTCCCACTGTATGACCAAGATTCAAAGCCTTACGAATACCTTTTTCATAAGGATCTTCATCGACCACCTTCTCTTTAATGGCAACCGATGCAGCAACCATCTCTTTGAGCTTACTATAATCGATAGCATCGGTATCAAATGTGAGCAGCCGGTTCCATTCCACCGGAGTGCTGATCAGTCCGTGTTTCAGCATTTCAGCATATCCGGAGAGGAAGTTTGTCCGGTCAATGGTTTTAAGAAATTCGGTTTCAATCAGTACGTATTCCGAGGTGTTGAACACACCTACTTCGTTTTTCAGTCCGTTAAAGTTAATCCCTGTCTTACCTCCTACAGCCGCATCAACAATAGAAAGCAGTGTGGTAGGAATATTGATATAACGGATGCCCCGTTTAAAAGTTGAAGCTGCAAATCCACCGAGATCAGTCACCATGCCACCTCCCAGATTAATCATTAACGACTGACGGGTGGCCCCATGCTGGCTCAATACAGTCCATACCAAAGCAAGTGACTCCACATTTTTGTTTGTGTCACCGGCCGGAATAGTAATCATTTGAGCACTGTCGATACTTTTCACACCACGGAGGATAGGAAGACAATACTTCTCAGTATGTTCGTCGGTCAGTACAAAAACGTGATCGTGTTTCGTATTGGCAATGATATTCTGTAAGTCTTCCTGCAAAGAGTTGCAGATGCAGATTTGTTGCTTTCCCATTTTGTCAATGATTCTTGTTAATTCTACTGCAAAAGTAATGCGAAAATGATTGATTTAAAGACTTTTTATTGAAAATAGCAACTCAACAGAGAGAAAGAAAGCTGCAATCTTATGAAAGAGCCTCTTTTAGTCGCTTAATAAGCCGGTGAAATATTCTTTTTCTTTTGTGAAGTCAAGACTTGGATATTGCGTGGACAGTATTCCGAGTTTCTCTTTGTTTTTTCGCACAAAAAGCTGAAAAGCAGAAGATCCCGGCTGGAAAGGACGGTGACTTACTGCTTTTTGTATCTCTTGCCAGACAGTAATAAATTGAAGACTCTTTTTGTCCAGACAACAGTTACAGAAACACTCCCAAATATAGTCAATTGCAAGAGTTGAGGGATGAGTCATGTCCTCCGCGTAAAAACGATAGTCCCGAAGGTCATCCATTATGATCTCGTATGCCGGGAAATAGAAGACATTTTTCGGAAATGATTTGCATACCAGATCAATTGCCAGCAGTAATGTTGCTTTGCTTAGTTGGTTCTCATGCAAACCATCTTTTAGATGACGGATTGGACTGACCGTAAACAGGATATTTATTTCAGGACGCAAAGTGAGCAACCTTTGAATGAGCTCATTGTATTGAGAAACAATCTCGTCAACCGAAAGTCGTTTCCGGTTGAAATCCTTCTCAGGTAATTTATGACAGTTCGAAACTATCTCCCCGTTTGTTTTCAACTTGTACACAAAAGCGCTTCCAAAAGTAATCATCAGCATATCACACTCTTTGAGTTGCTTTTGCGCAGCAGAAGCTTCGACGTTGATCATATTAAGGCATTCGTCCAGGCAAAGATCAGAAAAACGACTGTGATGAGAGAAACTATTCCAAACACCATCTTGCTGAAATAGATCTTTGGAAGTAAATATTCTTTCATCCAGTAATGATTCGACTGAAGAGGCTATTGAAGAAGGATTGTAAAGGACTCCGAAAGGGTTGATCCGGGTGTTAAACTTATTGTCCGATAATCTGTTACCGATGTTTTCAGCAAAACAAGACCCCATCACCAGAATCTTTTTTGTATGATCCAACGTTGGAAGAGAAGCAGGGAGTCGCACTGATGTTCTGAATTCCATATGCTCAATAATTGAAAATAGCGTTACAAAAGTAGCAGTAATGATTCAAAAACACTAATTTTGCCAAGTTATTCATTAAATAGATATCAGAGTGTCTGAACAAGAACTATTACAGCATATAGACTCACCCCAGGATTTAAGAGTATTGCCTCTTGATCAACTCCAACAAGTTTGCTCGGAGTTAAGAAATTACATCATTGACGAGCTATCCGAGAATCCCGGACATTTTGCCGCCAGCTTGGGTGTTGTTGAACTGACCGTTGCATTGCATTATGTCTTTAATACTCCCTACGACAGGATTGTCTGGGATGTTGGGCATCAAGCCTATGGCCATAAGATCCTTACCGGTCGTCGTGATTCGTTTGTTACGAACCGTCAATGGGGAGGTATCAGTGGATTCCCTAATCCGGCAGAGAGTGAATATGACTCTTTTATTTCCGGTCACGCCTCGACTTCTATTTCCGCTGCTTTGGGAATGGCTGTTGCATCAAAGCTTAAGAATGAAGAGAATCGCAAAGTTGTTGCTGTAATCGGCGACGGTGCGATGACCGGCGGTTTGGCGTTTGAAGGATTAAACAACGCATCCTCCTATCCAAATAACCTGCTTATCATCTTGAATGATAATGATATGGCGATTGATCATAGCGTTGGTGGCCTGAGCAAATATCTGGTTCATCTCACTACTTCACAGACTTATAACAAACTTCGCTATGATGTGTATAGCTATCTGAGGAAAAAGAACTTCCTCAATGATGACAATAAAGAGAGTATTCTGAGATTTAATAATAGCATGAAGTCCCTCTTAACCCGTCAGCATACATTATTTGAAGGTTTGAATATTCGATATTTCGGGCCTGTTGACGGACATGATGTCAATGGACTGGTCAAGATACTGAATGATATCAAAGATATGAACGGACCAAAATTGTTACATATCAAGACGATTAAAGGAAAAGGATTTCAACCTGCTGAAGAGTCTCCTACCGAATGGCATGCGCCTGGCAGATTTGACAAGGTGACAGCAATACGTATCAAGTCAAAGAGTAATGACTCCCTTCCTCCTCTCTATCAGGATGTCTTTGGTCACACATTAGTTGAATTAGCCAATCAAAACGATAAAATAGTAGGAGTTACCCCTGCGATGCCAACCGGTTGTTCTATGTCTTTCATGATGGAAGAGCTGCCAAACAGGGCCTTTGATGTGGGTATTGCCGAGGCGCATGCGGTCACATTTTCAGCCGGACTGGCCAAAGAAGGTTTGATGCCTTTCTGTAACATATATTCCTCTTTCATGCAGCGTGCCTATGATCAGGTCATTCACGATGTGGCTATCCAAAAGTTGGATATGGTACTCTGTCTCGATCGTGCCGGACTGGTCGGAGAAGATGGTCCAACCCATCACGGGGCTTTTGACCTTGCCTATTTAAGGTGCATCCCCAATCTGACTATAAGTGCACCAATGAATGAGCACGAACTTCGTAATCTGATGTTCACAGGTCAGCAAGAAGGGAATGGCCCGTTTGTAATCCGTTATCCGAGAGGGAGAGGTGTCTTGACCGATTGGGCAAATGAAATGGAAACGTTGCCGATTGGAAAAGGACGAAAACTGTCAGAAGGGAAAGATCTGGCAATACTTAGTCTGGGAACGATGGGTAATGTAGCCAAAGAAGTCGTGAAACAGCTTGCTGAAGATAACATATCAGCTGCATTGTATGATATGCGTTATCTGAAACCGATTGATGAGGAGATCCTTCATGAGGTCGGTAAGAACTTCTCCAAGATAGTCACATTGGAAGAAGGAGTGATTAAAGGAGGCTTTGGCAGTGCTGTATTGGAGTTTATGTCGGATAATCACTACGCTGTCGAAGTTAAACGTATCGGATTACCTGATCAGTTTGTAGAACACGGATCCGTGAGTAAGCTGCATTCCATTTATGGATTGGATGCAGAAGGCATTATCCGTAGTGTGAAAGAGTTTTCAGTTTTAAAATAATAAAGTATGAACATCATTATTGTTGGTGCGGGTGAAGTGGGAACACATCTTGCTAAGCTTCTATCTGTTGAAAACCAGAATATCGTCATCATGGATGACAAGGAAGAAAAGATTGCAGCATTACAGGAGAATTTTGACCTTTTGGGTGTAGTTGGCAATCCAACATCCATAAATGATATGGAAAAAGCCGGGGTAAGAACAGCCGATCTGTTTATTGCCGTAACGCCGGAAGAGAGTCGCAATATTACGGCTTGTATTTTAGCGAGGAGTCTCGGAGCCAAGAAGACTCTTGCCAGAATTGATAATTATGAATACCTGCTGCCTAAAAATAAAGAATTCTTTCAGAAGTTGGGAGTAGAATCATTGATTTATCCGGAAATGCTTGCCGCCAAAGAGATTGCGGAAGCCATCCGTCGCCCTTGGGTGCGCCAGTGGTTTGAATTTGCAGGTGGAGCTCTCATATTAGTTGGTACGAAAGTACGTGAGGGTGCCGAGATTCTTAATATTCCGCTGAGTGAACTCTCTAAAGAAGACAATAACTATCATGTGGTTGCCATTAAGCGGAATGGAGAGACGATGATTCCCAAGGGTAATGACTGCATCCTGGCAAATGATATTGTTTATTTCACGACGACCCGTGGCAATGTGGAGTATATCCGCAAACTTACGGGAAAGCCGGACTTCAAAATCAAGAATATCACCATTATGGGCGGAAGCCGAATAGCGGTACGTGCCACTCAGTTCCTTCCATCTGATATGAAAATTAAAATTATCGAAGAAAATATGGCACGTTGCCAGTGGCTTTCGGAGAAAGTCTCGTCCAACACGATGGTGATACATGGAGATGGACGCGATTTCAATCTGCTTCGTGAAGAAGACATTCAAAAAGCTGACGCATTCATTGCTTTGACTGATAATTCTGAGACCAACATACTTTCATGTGCTGCGCTAAAACGTGCCGGGCTCAGAAAGAGTGTCGCAGAGGTGGAGAATCTGGATTATATCTCCCTGGCTGAGAATCTGGATATCGGAACCGTCATCAACAAAAAGCTTATTGCTGCGAGTCATATCTATCAGATGATGCTTGAAGCGGATGTTACCAATGTGAAATGTCTGACTTTTGCTGATGCAGATGTCGCTGAGTTTATCCCCAAGGAAGGTTCCCGTATTACAAAAAGCAAAGTAAAAGATATTTCTTTACCAGAAGATGTGGTGATCGGAGGTTTGATCCGTGATGGAAGGGGTGTCATTGTACGTGGTGATACTCAGATTATGCTGAAAGATCATGTGGTGGTTTTCTGTTTAGGCTCTGGGCTTCAAAAAGTAGAGAAATACTTTAATAATTAAACAGATGTCATTATCCATAAACTTCAGATTGGTTAGTAAGGCTTCGGGTTTACTGCTGTTTATCGAAACTGGCTTTATGTTTCTTTCGATGCTGGTTTCTATGTACTATAAGGAGGATGTGATGGCTCTTTTTGTGCCTTCTTTAGCCATAACTTTTGTAACTGCAAATATACTTTTTTTGATTGGATGGAAGGCCAAGAGTTCTTTAGGTCTCCGGGAGGGATTTCTGATTGTCTCTTTGGCTTGGGTACTCTTCTCTTTCTTTGGGAGTCTCCCATTCTATCTCAGTGGTTGGATACCTACGTTCGAAAGTGCCTTCTTTGAATCAGTGTCCGGGTTTACCACTACCGGTAATACGATGGTGAAGAATGTAGAGATATTGCCCTACGGAATTCTTTTCTGGCGTTCTTTGACTCACTGGATGGGAGGTATGGGTATTGTTATCTTTACAATCGCATTTCTTCCTCTTCTGAAAACGGGTGGATTGAAGTTATTCTCAGCAGAGTCTACCGGTCCGATGTTAGCCAAGATTCATCCCCGAATCTCTGATACTTCCAGAAGGCTGTGGTACGTCTATATGTTTCTTACCGCATTGGAGATTGTCCTTCTTTGTCTGGAAGGAATGGGTACGTTTGATTCCGTGTGTCAGTCATTTGGAACATTGGCCGGTGGTGGTTTCTCTACCAAGAATGCCAGTATTGGTTTTTGGCAATCTCCCATTATTCATTATACGATCACCGTCTTTATGTTCTGCTCGGGAGTGAACTTTATTTTACTCTATTTCTTGCTCAAAGGGCAGCTCAAGCGTTTCTGGGACAACGAAGAACTAAAATGGTTCCTTGGTTTTACCCTTGTTACTTCCCTCATTATTGCAGCCATTCTTTATACGAATGGTTATGGCGGTCTGGAAAAATCGTTTAGGGATGCATTGTTTCAAGTCACCTCAGCTATAACAACAACTGGTTTTTCGACCGTTAATTATATGGCTTGGAATCCGTTGCTTTGGTCGTTGTTACTTTTAGTAATGATAATCGGAGGTTCGGCCGGTTCTACGGCGGGTGGTGCCAAGGTTGTTCGTGTATTATTAGCGATGAAGAATATACGTAATGATTTTCACCGGTTCCTTCATCCGAATGCAGTGATACCCGTCAGGATGGATCATTCTGTCGTCTCTCAACAAGTAATAAACAATTCCATAGCATTTCTTTTTGCGTATCTTCTTGTTATTATTATCAGTTCTCTAGTCTTGCTTGCAACCGGGATGTCTTTTGTCAATTCCATTGGGTCCACGATATCTTCAATAAGTAATGTCGGTCTGGCTGTCGGAGAATTTCCATCCGGCACCTATGCTGATATTCCTGTGGCTGCCAAGTGGTATCTTTCTTTCCTGATGCTGGTAGGTCGTCTTGAACTTTATACTCTTTTGATGATATTTACGCCCTACTTCTGGAGAAACTAAGGAGTACATTACGAAGAGAGCCGGTAGATGTTTATTTACCGGCTCTCTTCGTGTGTGCAAATATCGTTGCTTCTTTCGTTTAGTTATTCGTGAGAGGAAATAGCATGGAGAATGCATACTCTACATTCACGGCATTCTTTCCAATCAAGGCTGGTTTGAAAGCAGGAAGTTTTTGCACGACATCTTCCATAGCCGATGTCACACCCGGTGCTAAGGCCTTTTGGTCGGCGGCTTTTGTTGAAATGGCAGAGCCCATCACATTTCCTTTCGTATCCAGGTAAACAAGGAAATCCACTTTACCTTCAAAAACGCACCTTTCGATAACGGGTATCTTTTTCATCTCTTTAGCCAGTAGTTTTGTCAACGCTTTGTCGCCGTTACTAAACATTGCCGGTTTACTGATCTCCGGATCCGTGTTTCGGAAGTTTACTCCATATTTCTTGCTGACAGCCGCATCAGGTATCACAAAAGTGATTGTCAGAGAATCTTTCATTCTGACTGCTTTTCCTCCGGAAGTAGCGGGCGTCCAATTGGGCATTGAGCTTACGATTCTCAGAGCTTCGGCATTAATTTCAGGCGATACTCCTTTTCCTATGGCCGGGGTGGTCACTTTACCATCGCTCTCCACAAAGAATGAAACAGTGACACGTCCACTTA
>DATCIB010000156.1:0-4258 GCA_036508045.1 Bacteroidales bacterium | reverse complement strand
TTTCTGACACAGGCGTTAGTAGATACCGGTATCCGTGATGCCAATCTGAGCTTCATCACGTTGATACTTATCTCCCAGATGGTACTGTTTGTGACCCAACTTGCCTTGCAGTTTATACAAAGCTGGATCATGCTGCATGTCAATGCCCGGATCAATATCCATCTGATATCCGACTTCCTCGCTAAACTGATGAAGCTGCCAATCGGATATTTTGACACGAAGATGATTGGTGATATTATTCAGCGTATCGGCGATCATGGACGTATAGAGTCCTTTCTGACAGGTACATCCATATCGACCGTCTTTTCTTTCTTCAATTTCATTGTGTTCGGCTTTATCCTTGCGTATTATAATTTGCCGATTCTGGGTGTGTTTTTAATTGGAAACACGCTGTATGTCATCTGGATCCTTCTCTTCATGCGTTATCGCCGTCAGCTGGATATCAAACGTTTTGCGCAGGCAGCGGGTGACCGGAGTAATATCTATCAGTTGATCACCGGTATGCAGGAGATTAAACTCAATAACTGCGAGAAACAGAAACGCTGGCAATGGGAACGCATTCAGATCAAACTGTTTAAGATCAGTATCCAGGGAATGGCATTGGGACAGTATCAACAGATCGGTTCGCTCTTTTTTAGTCAAACAACGGGTATAGTCATCTCCTTTATGGCTGCCAAAGAGGTGGTATCCGGTAATATGACGCTGGGTATGATGATGTCCTTAACGTATATCATTGGTCAGTTGTCCGGCCCTATTGCTCAATTTATTGGCTTTGCACAGTCCTTGCAGGATGCAAAAATCAGTCTGGAACGATTGAGCGAGATCCATCAGAAGAAGGATGAGGAACAGTCGGAGAGTATCCGGATAAAGGAGTTGCCTGACCGGCGTGATATCCGTATTGAAAATGTCTTTTTCAGCTATGATGGCGCGGAGCGTGAATATGTGCTGGATAATATCAGTCTCGTAATCCCTCAAAATAAGATTACCGCTATTGTCGGGGCCAGTGGCAGTGGGAAGACCACGATCATAAAACTGCTGTTGGGCTTTTATCCACCCAACAAAGGGAATATTTTCATTGGTGATGTGCCATTAAAGAATATATCTCCTCATGTATGGCGTCAGAAATGTGGCTCCGTGATGCAGGATGGATTTATCTTCTCCGATTCCATCGCCAATAATATTGCTGTCAGCGATGAGTTTGTAGATAAGAAGAAACTCTTCTTTGCGGCTGAGACAGCCAATATCAGGGAGTTTATCGATTCGCTGCCATTGGGCTATAATTCCAAAATCGGTATGGAGGGTAATGGCATCAGTCAGGGACAGAAACAGCGCATCTTTATAGCACGGGCAGTGTATAAGAACCCGGAGTTTCTGTTCTTTGATGAGGCTACCAACTCTTTGGATACCAACAATGAGAAGGAGATTATGGATAAACTCAGCCGGTTTTATCAAGGTAAGACAGTGGTTATTGTGGCACATCGACTCAGCACGGTGCGACATGCGGATAATATAGTGGTCGTGGATAAAGGGAAAATAGCCGAAGAAGGAACGCACGAGGATCTGATAGCCCGGAAAGGGATCTACTATACACTGGTAAAGAACCAGATTGATCAATAATTGTACGAATGAAGCAAGCCGGGAACAACTGATTATGAAGGATACGAAAGAGAAAGAGAAAGAGATAGAATTGCGCAGCGAGGAAGCTCAGGAGGTCTTGGGAGACGTGCCGGGCTGGATCTTACGCAACGGCATACTATGGCTGTTTGTCGTGGTGCTTGTATTATTGGCAGGCAGCTGGTTCTTCAAATATCCGGATACCATTCCCGCTTCTGTCACTTTGACTTCGGTCAATCCTCCGGTTCATATCATTGCCCGTGCCACGGGAAAGACAGACTCGCTGTACGTGCAAGACAAACAAGTGCTGAAAGCAGGAGATTATTTAGCGGTGATAGAGAATCCGGCAACCACCGAAGATGTCTTATACGTACGTTCCTACCTCCAAAAGCTGAAAGCCAACCTCGATCAGCCGGAATTACCTCTTTTGTCAGAACCTCATTTGGGAATACTTCAAGGTAGTTATTCCACTTTGATACGGAGCATTCAGGAAATCATCCGTTTTCGCGAATTAAACTTTTATCCTCAGAAACTGAGTGCGATAGAGAAACAGCAGAGCTTTTATGTACAGTCTGAGAAGACGATCAGCCGTCAGATAGCGCTGACAAAAGAACAGTATCGCCTGGCAGGAAACAGTTACCGGAGGGATTCCACTATTCATAGCAAGGGGGTTATTACATTGGATAATATGGATAAGGCCACTTCCGGGTATCTGTCGAAAGAACAGGAACTGGAGAATGTCTATGCCTCTTTGGATCAGCTCAGGATGCAACAGGAAGAGATCAAGGAGACTCTTCTTGAAACGGAAAAACAATACAGGGAAGCAGAGAGTAAATTGCAAACCGAGATGAGCCATGCCCTGCTGCAATTGGAAAATGAACTCTCCGGTTGGGAACAGACGTATGTGTTGCAGACCCCGGTGGATGGTGTTGTGACGTTTACCTCTTATTGGAGTAAGAATCAGAATATTCTTTCCGGTGATGTTGTCTTTACCATCATACCTGCCGCAAAAAGTGAATGGATCGGCAAAGCGTTGCTGCCAACGGCCCGATCCGGGAAGGTAAAGGTTGGTCAGCAAGTGCATATCCGTCTGGCAAACTTTCCATTCGAAGAGTTTGGTATTGTTCGTGGTGAAGTGAAATCCGTCTCACTGGTTCCGGTGGCCGGGAACTATGTCTTGGAGATCTCTTTGCCAAACGGACTTTCGACGCATTACGGTAAGGTGCTTCCTTTTTCGCAGGAGATGACCGGAGAGGCAGAGATCGTTACCGAAGACCTTCGCTTGCTGGAGCGGATATTCATCCCGATAAAGAAATTGTTGGTGCAATGAGAGAATATTTGAAACTACGAACAGGAGAGGATATAATATGCTAAAGAGTGCTGTTCACTTGAAACGTATGGCTGCAAAAGAGGGGTTGGCAGTTGATCATCATCTGATAAGCGGGCAGGCGCCAACTGTGCAAACAGATGAACTTCCGGTGAGTGTTGTTATGTCGATGTATAATGCGGCTCCTTATTTGAAAGAGTGTATTGAGAGTATTTTGAATCAAAGCTTCTGCGATTTTGAATTTATTATCGTGGATGATGGTTCCACTGATGAAGGACTTTCAATTGCACGAAGTTATACGGATCCACGGATTCGGATTATTGAAAATGAGCATAACTATATTGCTTCTCTGAATAGGGGTTTACAGGAAGCTAAGGGGAAATATATAGCCAGAATGGATGCCGATGACCGAATGGCTTTTGAACGTCTGTCCGTTCAATACAGTTTTATGGAATTACACCCTGAGATAGATATCTGCGGGGCATGGCATCGGATATTCGGGGAAGGGTATGAGACAATTCCGCGTCAGTTTCCTCAAAAACACAATGAAATAGTAACAACCATCCTGAAGAAGGATAATCCGATGAGTCACCCTACGGCTTTTATGAGAAAGTCTTTTTTGGATGAATATCAGATTCAATATGACCCGGAAGCTATCTATGCTGAAGACTTGCAATTCTGGATAGATTGCATTAAACATGGTGCAAGATTTGAAAACCTGCTCCGTTATCTGCATGATTACAGACAATCGGAGATACAGGTTATCCGTACGCAAAGCACTGAAATGTTTGCGAATTCAGATCGTATTTATTGTGATTTTCTGGAATATGTAATGGATATTCTGGCTCAGCACGACGAAAGGATCTGTCAAGTACTGGAGCAAATGATCGTGATGGTCAATGAGGGGACTACCTCGTTTACTGTATTAGACACCTTTGTATATCAGGTTTACTCAGAGTATTTATCCTGCTCATCAGAAAGTAACGCTCTTGAGAGTGCTCCCGCAAGTCCACCTCTCAACCCTAGTTTGCCGTAGTCAATCTCTTGAGATTCCAGAAATTCTCCAGTCATGAAATGGAAGATTGTAGAGAGAGGGATCAGATCACATTTCTTTCGGAGATAGATGTCTAGATATGATTGTGCAATCTGTTTTTGTAAGGAATTCAGGTCAGAAAGGGTGAGCATTTCTTCGGCTGCATGTGCCAGGTCACTCAAATATAATCCATCAAAAGGAAGCTCTTTGTCTGAAGAGATGCAACTGTAGAGGTGATATTGCACATAGAGCAGGATTCCTCCCAGACCGTGTTCAATACTTGT
>DATCIB010000155.1:0-27226 GCA_036508045.1 Bacteroidales bacterium | reverse complement strand
GAGGAGAGGATATTGTGCCTCCCGTCCGAGAAAGTTACGGATCCTGCCACTACCAAGATTCTCTTTCAGTTCGATGAAACGACAATGCTCCAAAGAATTGATCTGTCGGTTTGCAATCCTGTGCGGTTCGGGTGAAGCATCATCCGCAACGAGAATCTCAAAAAGCACATCGAGAGCAGTAGCCTGCCGGTGAAGTTCTTTCACGAGAGGATAGCAGTCCTGTTTATAAGTAGGGATCAAGATAGAGATCATATCTGTAAGCGTTGTAAGAAAGAAGTATAAAATAGCTCTTCGCCGGTCATTCCGCCCAAAGATTACCTCTCTTTAACCAATGAAACGGTTCAGACAATGATTTATTTTATACTTTTGAGCACTATTGAACGAATTGTATGAATAATATAGAAAAGAAACCGGTAAAGATACTCTTTGTATGTCTCGGAAATATCTGCCGCTCTCCATCTGCAGAAGCAATCATGAAATCATTGGTTGAGCAAGCCGGAATGGAAAGAAGGTTGGAAATAGACTCAGCCGGTTTATTGAGTTATCATCAGGGATCGCTGCCAGATGAGCGCATGCGGATGCATGCGAGAAAGCGCGGATATGAGCTGACCTCACGCTCCCGTCCGATCACTACCAGTGACTTTTATTCCTTTGACTTTATTATTGGCATGGATGATGCAAATATCGACGAACTACTAGTGCGTGCTCCCGGAGTGGAAGAAGCGAAAAAGATCCATCGGATGACGGACTATTGCCGGCGGATGCAGATGGATCATGTTCCCGATCCGTATTACGGCGGACATTCCGGCTTTGAGACAGTACTGGATCTGTTGGAAGATGCCTGTGGCGGCCTTTTAGACCAACTTCGCAAAGCCTAAACGGCAATGCACCTCTCTCGCACGTCATTGCGGGCTTTTTGGACGTCATTGCGGGCCTGACCCGCAATCTCCTGCAACCTTCCCCACACGTCATTGCGGGCCTGACCCGCAATCTCCCCTTCTTAGCAAAAACGCTACCCGCACGTCACAAATATTTCGTCCTGAAGACTTTGTTCAGCGATACTGATGCGTGAACAAAGACGTCAAGATATTTTCCTCGTTTCGCTGCAGCGAAACGAGACTTGTGCTGCAGGGAAACGGCATTTTACCTGCAGCGAAACGAGGCAGCAATCAAATGCGCTGTGAGTTATGATTTGGGTGAGATAATCCGCATGTCTTTTAGCTCCGGATACTTGATGCGAGTATGATAGATGATCTTCAGACGTTTCTTGAACACACTCTTTACGCGTTCCACATCCTTAAATGTGATCGGAGAGTTTTTAAATGCACCTTCTGCTATCTGTGTGTCAATGGTATTCTCAATCAGAGTAGAGATAGACTCATCCGTGTATTCTTGCAGACTCCGGGAAGTTGCTTCTACTGCGTCGGCCATCATTAGGATCGCTGTCTCCTTAGAGAAAGGAATGGGACCGGGATATGTAAATACCGATTCGTCGATTTCTTTATCCGGATATTGATTCTTAAACGAGTTATAGAAGAAGCGAACTTTGTTTGCTCCATGGTGTGTCCGTATAAAAGCCACCAAAGGGAGTGGCAGATTGTATTTTTCAGCCAGTTTGACACCGTCAGCCACATGGCTGATTATGATTTGAGCACTTTCATCGAATGCCAGTTCGTTGTGAGGGTTAATCCCAACTTGATTCTCGGCGAAGAAAGCCGGATTCTTCATCTTCCCTATATCGTGATAAAAAGCTCCTGTGCGCACCATCTGTGCATTTGCATTGATATGTCGTGCAGCTTCATAAGCCAGTGTTCCTACTTGCAAGGAGTGTTGGAAAGTACCCGGACATTCTTCCGATAGTTTGCGTAAAGCCGGGTTGTTGACATTTTGCAATTCAATAAGCGTTACCGTAGAGAGATATCCAAAAGTACGCTCAAATATATATATCAAAACGTAAGCAAACATGATAAGCGCAGAATTGATGCCCAGAGCACCATACATATTGACATTGATTTTAGACCAATCGCCTTCCTGAATCAAGGCGACTCCGGTGTATATAAGGCAGTATGTAAGAAAGATGTAGAGTGCGGAGGAGACTAGTTGCGAACGCTGGGTCAAGTCGCGCAGACTGAATACGGCAGCCATTCCGGCAGCAATCTGCATGGTCAGAAACTCAAAGGGGAAAGGTGTGATAAATGAAGCAATCATTACCGTAACCACATGTGTGAAGAGTGCCGTGCGCGAGTCGAAAAACGTACAAAGGATAATCGGCAAAATAGAAAAAGGTATCAGATAGACCGTCATAAATTTAGTGGATACCGCAATGCAGGTAAACACGATTAACGCGACAACCAGCATCAGAATAAAAGTGATATCCCGTACGCTTCGGAATAACTCTATGCGAAATAGGAGCAGAAACAGATACAGAGAAAACAACATTAATCCGATGATAAACAACTGTCCGATAAACACAATGTTGAGGTGAGTCTTCGAACTCTTTTGCGAATCGGAGACAAGCTTTAACGAGCGCAAGATAGAATAGGTTGTCGGGCTGATGATTTCACCTTTATCAACGATGCGTTCGCCCGATTGCACCAGTCCGCTGGCTAAGGAAATACGCGCCAACATTGCTTGGAGCATTTTCTCTGAGGTCTTGCTGTCAAAAAGCAGATTCTCGTGGATGTAATTATTCAGATTACACGACTTGAGAAGCTCTTTATCAAGACTGCCGGGTGCTTCATTCAGAATTGCCTCATACGCTGAGATTGGCGTGTATAGCTGAATGATAGTATGGCTCTTGTATATATTATTCTCTGCGAGACGAACAAGTTTTTTCCCGGATCGGATCAGAGAATCTGAAGTTGTGGCATGAATAACCCCTTTTGAGTATATTTCAGTCAGTTTGTTCTCAATATAATTAAAATAGGAGGCCGGTATTGTCTTATGTAGAGAGGTTGAATAGTCTGTACGCAATTTCTCGAGATTTTCGTTTGGTACCTGCGTCTTTACCTGAAAATATGGGGAGAAACTAGTTGTTATGCTGTCTTTCTCATGCCTCAAGACCTCCTCGGACTTATAAATAGGGAAATCGAAAGGAGCAGTAAGAAACTCATATTTCCAAGGCTTCCCTTCAGAGAAGGTGTACCTGAACTGAGTATCCCGAGGGAAGAAGTAAGCAATCAAAATTGCTGAACTGACAAAAAGAACAATCCTTTTGATGATTTTATTTCTTCTTCTCCCTGTATTTGTCTGTATCGTTTGTTCCATGTGAACTATTTATTGCCGAAAAGTACTAAATAATGTAGATATAGCTCCCTTTTTTCTCCGAAAAATCATTGAATCTCTTAAAATCATTCATAGTAGAGGAAAAAAAGAGTATTTTTGCGACTTATAATTCAGTTGTTAAGAATGGAAAGAAAAGTCAGAGTTCGTTTTGCTCCGAGTCCTACCGGACCATTACATATCGGCGGCGTACGTACCGCATTGTATAATTATCTGTTTGCGAAACAATCGGGTGGTGAGTTTATTCTTCGGATAGAAGACACTGACTCTAATCGCTTTGTTCCCGGAGCGGAAGAATATATCATTGAATCCTTCGAATGGTTGGGCATAAAATTTGACGAAGGTGTCGGCATAGGAGGCCGGTTTGCACCCTATCGTCAATCGGAGCGTCGCTCTATTTACAGGACTTACGTGGATCAGCTGTTGGAAAGCGGACACGCATACATAGCTTTTGACACTCCTGCCGAACTTGATGCTCAACGTGCTGAGGTTGCAAACTTTCAATATGATGCCTCTACTCGTGGGATGATGCGTAATTCTTTGACTCTTACAAAGGAAGAGGTTGATTTGCTTGTTGCCAATGGACAGCAATATGTGGTTCGTGCAAAGGTTGAGCCGAATGAAGATATTGAGGTGAATGATATGATACGTGGCAAAGTGGTGATTAATTCTTCTGTGCTTGATGATAAAGTCTTGTATAAATCGTCTGATGAATTGCCAACATATCACCTGGCGAATATCGTAGATGACCATTTGATGGAAATAAGCCATGTCATACGTGGGGAAGAGTGGCTTCCTTCTGCTCCCTTACATGTGCTGCTTTATAGATATTTTGGCTGGTTGGATACCATGCCTCAGTTTGCGCATCTCTCTTTGTTGCTAAAACCCGATGGAAATGGCAAACTGAGCAAGCGCGATGGCGACCGTCTTGGCTTTCCCGTTTTCCCACTGAATTGGAAGGATCCGAAATCAGGAGATCTATCGTCCGGCTATCGTGAAGCCGGCTATTTCCCGGAAGCTGTGGTCAATTTCCTGGCGCTGCTGGGTTGGAATCCGGGCAATGATGAAGAATTATTCTCCCTGGATGAACTGATTAAACTCTTCTCCCTGGAACGGTGCAGCAAGAATGGAGCTCGCTTTGATTATGAGAAGGGTAAATGGTTCAACCATAAATACCTTCTGATGAAAGATAACGAAGAAGTTGCACGGATGATGTTGCCGGAACTTCTTACACATAATGTGGAGGCTCCCTTTGAGAAGGTGGTCAAAGTGGTTGCGTTAATGAAAGATCGTGTCTCTTTCGTAAAGGATTTGTGGGACTCGTGTGCTTTCTTTTTTGTAGCCCCCGTTGATTATGATGAAAAGACGATTAAGAAAAGATGGAAAGAAGATACTGCTGCTCAGATGAGAGAGCTGGTTGCTCTATTACAAGGTATTGATGATTTTTCCATTCAACAGACAGAAGAAATTGTTATGAATTGGATAAACACTAATGAGTATCATTTGGGTAATGTAATGAATGCTTTTCGGCTAACCTTAGTCGGCGAAGGAAAGGGGCCCCATATCTTTGAGATAACGGACATTCTCGGTAAAGAAGAAACAATTAGACGGATTGAGCGCGCTGTCGCTACTATTGGATGAAGATAAAGTTAATTACAGGAGTATTGATTGCTCTCACATTTGGATTCTCATTGAGAGCTTTCCCCCAAAAAACAGAGTGGGGTATCAGTACTTTTGGTTTCTTTGATAATCAGGAATATAAAAGTAACAATCGGATTTCCCAGACAATGGCAGGAATGTGGATTCAACCACATCTCGGCTGGCAGTTGGATAAGAAGCAATCTTTAAACATTGGAATAGGAGGTTTGTTGGAGTGGGGAGCACCCGATCTTTTTCAGAAAGGTTTAGTTACCGCCTATTATCAATATTCCCTTCCATCCTTCAGATTTTCATTGGGCTCATTCTCCCGAGATCAGTTGCGCGGTGAGTATTCGAATGCGTTTTTCTCTGATTCTATCCGCTATTATCGTCCCAATATGCAAGGTTTTACTTTTCAGTGGGGTAACCCGCATGATTACTTCGAACTGTTTCTGGATTGGACTTCTCGTCAGACAACCACTCAAAGAGAGCAGTTTATGGCAGGAGGGGCTGCAAAGTATAACTATAAGTTGTTGTTTGGAGGCATGCGTGGCTATTACTATCACTATGCGAAAGTCAAAGACGCGCCGGCGAACATGTCAATTCAGGATTATGGCATATCCAATGTCTTTATTGGCGTAGACTTGTCCAAAAAGACTTCTTTGGATTCATTGCTGTTTCAAGTCGGGCCACTTGCCGGTTTGGAACGTAATCGGGGAATCGGGGATTGGCAACTTCCAGTAGGAATGCTGGCTGAGTTTCGCATGGCATGGAAACATGTTCTCTTAGAAGAGACACTTTATTTGGGAGATAGTCAGCAACGTTTTGGCGACTTGGGCGCGGGAGCGTATTACTGGAATGATGCCTTTTACCGTTCCACAAGCTACAGCCGGACTGATATTTACTACAAACTGATAAGCAATCGATTTGCTCAGTGTAATATTGGGGCGACGTTTCATTTGGAAGGAGGCAAAGTTAGCTGGCAACAGAAGCTTATTCTCCGGGTTCAGCTAGATAACTACAAGATTCATAACAAGAGACACTTTTTAGACCGGCTCTAAATAAATCAAATATCATGTATAATTTCGGTATTATATTATATGGCCTTACTATTCGGTTTGCATCGCTTTTTAACAAAAAGGCCAGACTGATGATTAAAGGACAGCATGCCACATGGGGGATCTTGAAATCGAAGGTAAAAAGGGAAGATCGTTATATCTGGGTGCATGCCGCCTCCTTGGGCGAGTTTGAGCAAGGACGTCCTTTGATTGAGAAGATTAAGGCGGAACATCCGGAATATAAGATCTTACTGACCTTTTTTTCTCCTTCCGGTTATGAGGTACGTAAAGACTATGCCAAAGCTGATATTATATGCTATCTGCCCTTTGACACCTTGCTCAATGTGCTTCGCTTCTTCCTTTTAGTTCGTCCTGAGAAGGCTCTTTTCATCAAATATGAGTTCTGGCCCAACTATTTTTTGTATATGAAGATACTGGGGATTCAGTTGTATAGCGTCTCATCTATTTTTCGTCCGGGACAGATATTCTTCAAAAATTATGGACTGATTGCCAGGAGAATGCTGACTCAGGTCACGCATTTCTTTGTTCAGGACAAGCGTTCAAAGGAGCTACTTGCCGGATTGGGTATGATCGATAATGTGACTATCGTGGGTGATACTCGTTTTGACAGAGTGAAAGCAATCATGCAACAATCCAAATCTCTTCCTTTAGTGGAAGCCTTTGTTCAAAGGAGACTCTCTGAAAAAGAGAATGGATTTACGTTGGTGGCCGGTAGTAGCTGGCCAAAAGATGAAGATCTCCTGATTGAGTATTTTAATAGCCATCCGGAGATGCGGCTGATTATTGCTCCCCACGAGATCCATGAAGAACATCTCTCTCTGATTATATCCAAACTGACACGCCCTTTTGCACGCTATACCACATGTAACGAAGAAGAGATTGTACATGCGGATTGTCTCATTGTTGATTGTTTTGGAGTGCTCTCTTCTATCTATCGCTATGGTCAGGTTGCATATATCGGTGGCGGCTTCGGCGTTGGGATACATAACATTATTGAAGCTGCAGTCTATGGAGTTCCTGTTATTTTTGGGCCAAACCATGATAAGTTTCGTGAGGCGAAAGAATTGATGGCAATGGGAGGTGGGCATAGTATCCAGAACTATGGGGAACTATCTGGATTACTCGACCGATATACAACAGAGGAAGGTGCAATCAGAAATGATGGCAACGCTTCCTCTAACTATGTAAAAGCAAATCTCGGAGCTACGGAGACAATTATTTCATCTTTGAATTTATAAAAAAGGCTCTATTTCTTCTCCTCCTCCTTTGTCTCTTCTTTGTCGTACCAGGATGCGTACATAAGATAATTATTTGCAATCTTCTGGTTTAACTCTTTTGATTGTTGCGGATCTACTTTCTTTACAAATCGGGCAGGAACTCCTGCATAGATACTTCCGGGTTCAACAATCGTGTTTGCAAGAATCAGAGCTCCTGCTGCAATTATCGCCCCTTCTCCGATCACTGCATGATCCAGAACTGTAGCTCCGATACCTACCAGAGCTCCATCTTTGATATCTGCTCCATGGATGGTCACATTATGTGCGATAGTCACATCGTTTCCAATCTCAATGACCGACTTCTCGTAGAGGGTGTGCAATACTGCTCCATCCTGAATATTTACCCGATTGCCGATTCTGATTGTGTTTACATCCCCGCGAAGTACTGTGTTAAACCACAGGCTGCAGTCATTTCCTATTGTAACATCACCTACGATTGTTGCGTTTTCGGCAATATAGCAGTTGGCCCCAATTTGGGGAGTGAAGCCTCTGACAGATTTTATAAGTGCCATATTTCTAATTTGTTGAATAGATATTATTTAATAATTTGATTAATGTTTGCGCTTCGATATTTTTAGCGATGATTGTTCCTTTGTTGTCCAAAAGATAGATAGCAGGTGTACGTGATATGTCATAGTATTCCCAGAAATAGGACGTTCGCTCCGGATCCCACGCATTGATCCATTTATTACACCCCTGTTGATCAATAAATGCCTCCCAGTCTTCTTTGAGATCACTCAAGCAGACAGCGACTACTTTCAATCCCGCTTGATTAAACCGTTCAAATCCCTCCTTATATATTATAGGTACAGACTCAAGGCAATGAGCACAGTCCGGCTCGTAAAAGAACAAGACCAAATGGGTGGCTTTAATAGTATCTGTTTGTATGGGATTGTTGTTGAGATCATATAAATAGAGCGGTTTGGCAATCTGTCCGATGCGGCAATAGCGGATTCGCTCCTTTTCTTCGCCCATTCTCAATACGAAAGGTTCGAAAGGGAATTCCTTTTCAAGCTGAGGCAAGTACTTTTCTTCTAAGTAGTAACGCACATTTTCCATCTCGACTAAGGGACTTTCTTCAGCAAAAACGAAAATCTTTTCTATCAGATAACGTTCACAAAGCTTGTTACTGTTCGCTTTATTTATCAACCATACGCATTTCTGTTCAAACAATTCCGGCTGTTTTGCGAGTTGCATTCTTAACCATCGATCGACCTTCTGTGGCACGAAAAGAGTGTTCCATAGTCGTTCATCACCCAGATCAATAGAAACAAAATAGTCTTCCGATTCTGTATTGGAAGGAGCAATAATTGCTTTAATAAACGTAGTCAAAAAACTCCCTTTATTTTCGTTAATGATCATATTCATAGAGGAGAGAATCTTTCGGTCAATTTCCTTGACCTTTTTGACTAATGCTTGTTTCTTCTTTTCATTTTGGGCAATGCTTATCTCCTCTGTAAGAGACTCTTTTATTTCTTTTTGTTTGCTTAGAAGGCTCTTAAATGCGGCAAAGAGAGATGATTCCCTAGCACCTTTGATGCGGGTATCATCTAAGCGGGAAGTGTCCATACTGATTGTCATCTTCTGTTCATCCCCGACAAGGATATCATAACTGAGCGACGGAGGTAGTTTGATAAAACAGAAACGATCTTTTAGTGAATTGTCTCCTTCAAAAATGCCATGTCCCCGTTTGTCGGTGGTCAGTGTATCGATAGACAAGAGCTTCCCGCCGATGCACTCCCATAGAACGAGCTTCTGCTCACGTAATTGAGGACACTTTATTTCAATACGATACCCATCCGATCTTTCGCCTCTAGCTTGAAATACAAAGAAAATAATCAAGAATGTGAAAATCAGTAGCTGTTTCATAAAGCGCTTGTTTGATTCTTGAGCCACTCTTTTTCTTTCTCATTTAAAAAAGGAGAAAGTTTGTCATATACCATCTGATGATAGTCATTCAGCCACTTTAATTCTTCTTGATTCAGAAGCTCTTTAGCAATCAAATTCTTGTCAATCGGAAACAGAGTTATCGTTTCACATTGAAAAAACTTGCCGAACTGTGTTTCCTCCTTCTCTTTGATCAGAATCATATTCTCGATGCGAAGTCCATATTCTCCATTTCTGTAGATCCCTGGTTCATTGGATAGTACCATTCCTGGTTCCAGTACTACCGGATTTTCTTCCATGCGAATGCTTTGTGGCCCTTCATGCACATTCAGAAAGTGTCCGACCCCATGCCCCGTACCATGCAAGTAGTTGATGCCATTTTCCCACATTACTTTTCGGGCCAAAATGTCAATCTGTGAACCACGTGTCTTTTGCGGGAAGACCGCTGTTCCCAATGCTATATTTCCTTTGAGAATGAGAGTGAAATCTTTTTTCTGTTTTTCTGATGGAGTACCCAATGTGATGGTGCGAGTGATATCTGTGGTTCCTTTGAAATATTGACCGCCTGAGTCTATCAATAAAGTTCCATTGCGCGCAATTGTATATGCGTTATCCGGGGTGGGAATATAGTGAATTACTGCCCCATGATCTTTATAACCGGTTATCGTTCCGAATCCTTCACCTGCAAAATATGGCTGCTGACTTCTGAAATCTTTCAGCATTTCTCCAACAGTGTATTCTGTAACAGTTCCCTTGTCCACGTTTTCTTCCAGCCAAATGAAGAACTTGGTTAAAGCAATTCCATCGTAAATCATCGCCTGTTTATATCCTTCTATTTCAATTTCATTCTTAAGCGATTTTAGTCTGTTGGCAGGCGAAACCTGGTTTATAATTTTACATCCTGTGGAAATTGAGTTGTAAAGAGCGAGATTTGTTTTAGAAGCGTCAAGCATAATCTTGCTTCCTGCACGTAAATGGGAGAGAAACGGTGCTATCTTATTGTAATCAGCTATTTGTACATCCTCCTGCTTAAAGTAATTAAGGTCTTCTCTGTTTATTTTTGTGGGAGATATGAACAAAATGCTTTTATCCATGGAAATCAAAGCAAATGAAATGACTACCGGGTTGTATTTCACATCGTTTCCACGAATATTGAATGTCCAGGCGATTTCATCCAAAGCAGAAAGGAGTAAGTAGTCGCATCCTTCTTTTGCAAGAACCTCGCGAAGTTGGCTGATCTTCTCCTGAGATGAACGACCGCTGAATTCAACCGGAAATACAAAGATTGGATCTGAAGGGAGTTTGGGCCTATCTTCCCAAACATTTGAAAAGATGTCGGTTTTGGTATTTAAGAAAAGTTCTTTTTTTTGGAGTGCTATCTCTAATACTAAGGCATCTGATGCGGCATAGACCCACGGGTCAATCCCAACGGATGATCCTTTAGACAGCTTCTCAGTCAGCCACTCTGCAAAAGAAGGGGAATCTGGCAGCCCCATTTTTACAAGAATGATTTCTGTATTTTTCAGTTGGCTCGTTGCCTGAAGAAAGTACCGTGAGTCTGTAAATAGGGCAGCTTCTTTTAAGGTTAGGATGACCGTCCCGAAAGAACCGTCAAAACCACTGATCCAACCTCTGGTTTTCCAATGTGCAGCGGGGTATTCGCTTAGATGAGGATCACTACTTGGAATTATATAGGCACTCAGACCGTTTTCTCTCATTTCTTTGCGGATTGACTCGATTTGTTGCGATTTAGATAGGCTCATTGCTTGACACATTTAGATTTTGAAGTACAAATCTACTCAAAATATACGAGTGAACATAGCCTTTCTGTCAATTATTAGGCAACCAAAAACTCCTATTATCTCTTTTTAAAAGAATTGTTGTCCGAAAGTTTTGATAATAACCAAACAATTGATACTTTTGCAGGCTCAAATAATAAACAACTAACTAATAATTAAATAACAAGAGTATGATTATTGTACCTGTAAAAGAAGGTGAGAACATCGAGAAATGTCTGAAGAAGTTCAAAAGAAAATTTGAAAAGACCGGCGTGGTAAAAGAGCTCAGAAGACGCCAGTGCTTTGATAAACCTTCTGTTGTTAAGAGAATCCAAAAGGAGCGTGCAGTGTATGTACTAAATTTGCAAAGAATAGAAGAATAATCTATTTTCGCTTGCTTATTTCTTTTTTTTCTCTTATATTCGTTGCTCAGAACTAAAGTGATGAATGATGCTTAAAGATTCTTTTTTGACATACCTGACTTACGAAAGGTGCTATTCAGCGCACACCGTCATTTCCTATCGGAATGACTTGGTTCAGTTTGGGGATTATGTTGAGAAAGAATTTGGCGTGTCCGATAATAAAGAGTTTGTTTATCAGATGGTAAGGGAATGGATTATTCACCTAATGGACAGTGGTTACACTCCTGCCTCTGTGAATAGAAAGATAAGCACTCTCCGTAGTTTCTTTATCTATTTAATGAAAGAAAGATCTATAACGGTCAATCCGATGAGTAAAATCGAATGTGTGAAGGCTGTGAAGAGACTTCCATCGTTTGTAAAGGAACCGGAAATGGATCGTTTGTTGGATGAGATTCCTTTTTCATCTGATTTCAAAGGGGTGCGTGATAAGCTTATAATTTCTTTCTTTTATGAGACTGGAGCCAGATGTTCAGAATTGATTGGGCTGAAAGAGTCTGATATTGATTTTGATTTAATGCAGATAAAAGTCAATGGTAAGAGAAATAAGCAGCGTCTGATTCCATTTGGGCACCATTTGAAAAAGTCTCTTTCGAGCTACATAGAAGTGAAAAGAGTGTCGTTTCCAGCTCAGAGTCCGTTTCTTTTTGTTACTGAAAAAGGAGAGATGCTTTATCCTATGCTGGTCTATAAAGTGGTAAAGAGTCAGCTTTCATTGGTTACTTCTCTTGCAAAAAGAAGCCCGCATGTTATCCGTCATTCGTTCGCTACCGCATTATTAAATCATGGTGCCGGGATTAATTCCGTGAAAGAATTACTCGGTCATGAATCGCTTTCAACGACACAGATTTATACACATGTGTCTTTTGAGGAAATGAAAAAAGAGTACAAACAGGCCCATCCAAGGGCATAAAAAGGAGACAATTATGGAAATCAAAATTAAAGCAATCCATTTTGATGCATCTCAGCAACTGGAGTCTTTTATAATTAAGAAGGTGTCTAAGCTGGAGCAATATTATGATGGAATATTAATAGTGGAAGTTACTTTGAAAGTGGTTAAACCTGAAACTGTAGAAAATAAGGAGTCACAAATCAAGTTACTTATTGCGAACAATGATATATTTGCCAGCAAGATAAGTAATACGTTTGAAGAATCGATTGATGAGTCGGTCGAGGCTTTGACGAAACAATTGTTGAAGTACAAGGAAAAATTGCGCCAAAAGTAAAAAAATAAGGTCAAAAGCTTTTGAGGTTCAGAATTAATCCCTAAATTTGCAGCCGTTTCGCTCGATAAATAGCGAAACGGTTGTTAAAAGCCTCTTTAGCTCAGTTGGCCAGAGCACGTGATTTGTAATCTCGGGGTCGTTGGTTCGAATCCGACAAGAGGCTCAGTTTGAATAACGGGTAGTTACCAGAGTGGCCAAATGGGGCAGACTGTAAATCTGCTGGCTTCGCCTTCGGTGGTTCGAATCCATCACTACCCACAAAAAATGCGGGAATAGCTCAGTTGATAGAGCATTAGCCTTCCAAGCTGAGGGTCGCGGGTTTGAGTCCCGTTTCCCGCTCTTTTGCCTGCGTAGCTCAGAGGTAGAGCACTTCCTTGGTAAGGAAGAGGTCATGGGTTCAATTCCCATCGTCGGCTCATGCTGATTTGAGATATTGCTATCATTATAAACATTAAATAAGTAAAGCTATGGCTAAAGAGAAATTTGATCGTTCGAAACCACATGTGAACATTGGTACCATTGGTCACGTAGACCACGGTAAAACCACTTTGACTGCTGCTATCACAATGGTATTAGCAAAAAAAGGTCTTTCCGAAATGCGTTCATTCGATTCAATCGATAACGCTCCTGAGGAAAAAGAAAGAGGTATTACAATTAATACTTCGCACGTTGAATATCAGACTGCAATTCGTCACTATGCACATGTTGACTGTCCGGGTCATGCTGACTACGTGAAGAACATGGTTACAGGTGCTGCTCAGATGGATGGTGCTATTATTGTAGTGGCTGCTACTGACGGTCCGATGCCTCAGACTCGCGAACACATCTTGTTGGCTCGTCAGGTAAATGTTCCTAAATTGGTTGTTTTCCTGAACAAGTGCGATAGTGTTGATGATGAAGAGATGTTGGAGCTGGTTGAGATGGAGATGAGAGAACTTCTTGCATTCTATGATTTTGATGGCGATAACACACCTATTATCCGTGGATCTGCTCTTGGCGCTTTAAATGGAGTTCCAGAATGGGAAGAGAAAGTAATGGATTTGATGAATGCTGTTGATACCTGGATTGATATTCCTCCACGTGCTATTGATAAACCATTCCTGATGCCGGTCGAAGACGTATTTTCAATTACTGGTCGTGGAACTGTAGCAACCGGACGTATTGAAGCCGGTTTGATAAAAGTAGGTGAAGAGGTTCAGATCATCGGTCTTGGAGCAGAAGGAAAAAAATCAGTTGTTACTGGTGTTGAGATGTTCCGTAAACTTCTTGATCGTGGTGAAGCTGGTGATAACGTTGGTTTGTTGCTTCGTGGTGTTGATAAAACTGAAATCAAACGCGGTATGGTCATTTGCCATCCGGGTCAGGTTAAACCTCATACTAAGCTTAAAGCAACTGTATATATCTTGAAGAAAGAAGAAGGTGGACGCCATACTCCATTTCACAACAAATACCGTCCTCAGTTCTATATTCGTACCTTGGATGTAACTGGTGAGATCACATTGCCGGAAGGAACTGAAATGGTTATGCCTGGTGACAACTTAGAGATCGCTATTGAGTTAATCTACCCGGTAGCTTGTAGTGTAGGTCTTCGTTTCGCTATCCGTGAAGGTGGACGTACAGTAGGTTCAGGTCAGATTACTGAAATTGTAGAATAATAATATTTGGTGATTACCTGTCAAAAGGCAATCACCAATATACGGGTCTAGCTCAGTTGGTAGAGCATCGGTCTCCAAAACCGAGTGTCGGGAGTTCGAGCCTCTCGACCCGTGCTAACAGCATATATCATATGAAAAATTTTTTTAGTAAAATAGGAATATCTGTAAAGGAGTCTTATAGTGAGTTGGTTTATAAAGTGTCCTGGCCGACAATTCCGGAACTAACCAATAGTGCCGTGGTTGTGATGTTTACGTCACTTATTATTGCCATGATTGTTTTCTTTATGGATTTATGCTTTGAGAATGTAATGCTTCTTTTCTATAAATCTATTCTGTAAAATCCGGAGGGTAATAATGTCAGGAATAGAAAAAAAATGGTATGTACTTAGGGCTATAAGTGGTAAAGAACCGAAAGTAAGAGAAGCTCTTGAAGCGGAGATGAAAAACACCTCTTTGGGTGATTATATCTCACAGGTTCTGATCCCTACCGAAAAGGTATATCAGGTTAGAAATGGGAAAAAAGTGATGAAAGAACGTAGTTACTTACCTGGTTATGTTCTGATTGAGGCGTCTCTTAATGGAGAAGCTATTCATGCACTGTGTAACCTTACAAATGTAATTGGTTTTTTAGGGGGCAACATCAAACCAGTTCCACTTCGTCAATCTGAGGTAAACAGAATCCTGGGAAAGGTTGATGAACTTAAAGATGTGGAGGAAGAGGTAATGATTCCATATCTCACAGGCGAAAATGTAAAGGTTAATGCAGGCCCGTTCAGTGGCTTCAGCGGAGTTATTGAGGAAGTCAATAATGAGAAGAAGAAACTGAAAGTTATGGTAAAGATTTTTGGACGTAAGACTCCTCTTGAATTAGGCTTCACTCAAGTTGAAAAAGAATAGGTTTAGTGTTACGACTTAACCGTCGTTCTTTTTCGAATATTATAATAAATTAAACATTTTAGAAATGGCTAAAGAAATTGCTGGATCGATTAAATTGCAGATCAAAGGGGGTGCAGCAAACCCTTCTCCACCAGTAGGACCGGCTTTAGGATCTAAGGGCGTGAATATCATGGAGTTTTGCAAGCAATTTAACGCCAGAACTCAAGACAAAGCAGGTAAAATATTACCTGTTATTATCACCTACTATGCTGATAAGTCTTTCGATTTCATTGTCAAAACACCACCGGTAGCGATTCAATTGCTCGAAGCGACTAAATTGAAGTCTGGTTCTGCTGAACCAAATAGAAAGAAAGTTGCTCAGATCACTTGGGATCAGGTACGTGCAATTGCAGAAGAAAAAATGGTTGACTTAAACTGTTTTGAATTAGAATCTGCAATGACAATGGTTGCCGGAACGGCTAGAAGTATGGGTATAGCTGTGGCAGGAGAGTTTCCTGGTAAAACTAATTAAACTTCAATTCAAATGGGTAAACTTACAAAAAATCAAAAGTTAGCTTTAGAAAAAGTTGAAGCTGGGAAGTCTTATTCTCTGATAGATGCAGCCCAATTAGTTAAAGAAATCACTTTAACTAAATTTGATGCATCTGTAGATATTGATGTCCGTCTAGGTGTAGATCCACGGAAGGCTAATCAAATGATTAGAGGAGTGGTTTCTTTACCTCACGGTACTGGAAAACAAGTACGTGTTTTGGTGCTTTGTACAGCTGATCAAGAAGCTGCTGCAACAGAAGCTGGTGCTGATTATGTTGGTCTGGATGACTATATTGATAAAATCAAGAGTGGTTGGACCGATGTTGATGTAATCATTACAATGCCTTCTATCATGGGGAAAATTGGTGCCTTAGGGCGTGTGCTCGGACCTCGTGGTCTGATGCCTAATCCAAAAAGTGGTACTGTTACTCAGGATGTTGCGAAAGCAGTGAAAGAGGTAAAACAAGGTAAGATTGACTTTAAGGTAGATAAGAGCGGTATTGTTCATACGTCAGTTGGTAAATCATCGTTTGATGCTGAACAACTTCGTGATAATGCAAAAGAATTTATCAATACTTTGATTAAAATGAAACCGTCTTCTGCAAAAGGTACTTATGTAAAGAGTATCTTCCTTTCCAGCACGATGAGTGTTGCTGTAAAGGTTGATCCTAAGAGTGTAGAAGCGATTTAAACAGATGTAATTATGAAAAAGGAAGATAAAACCGCAATTATCGAACAGATCGCTGCTACTCTTAAGGAGTATAACCACTTCTATTTGACCGATACCAGTTCTTTGAATGCAGATAAGACCAGTAAATTGAGAAGTCTCTGTTTTAAGAATGAGATCAAATTAGTAGTAGTTAAGAATACGTTGCTGAAAAAGGCCTTAGAAAGTCTTGAGGGTGATTTCTCTCCCTTGTATGGTTCAATGAAAGGATCAACCTCTCTGATGTTTTGCAACACAGGGAATGGTCCTGCTAAAATATTGGAAACATATAAGAAACAAGGAATTCCCGCTCTAAAAGCTGCTTATGTAGAGGAAAGCTTTTACGTAGGTGCTGATCAATTGGATGCTCTCGTCCATATTAAGAATAAGAATGAACTTATTGCAGACGTTATAGCCTTGTTGCAATCACCCGCTAAGAATGTTATTTCAGCGTTGCAATCAGGTGCAAATACTTTGCATGGTGTTCTGAAGACTCTTTCTGAAAGAGAACAATAAAATTTTGTATATTAACATTTAAAACGTAGAATAAAATGGCAGATTTGAAAGCATTTGCAGAGCAATTGGTTAATTTGACTGTTAAAGAAGTAAACGAATTAGCTGGTATTTTGAAGGACGAGTACGGTATTGAACCTGCTGCTGCAGCTGTTGCTGTTGCTGCTACTGGCGCTGCCGCAGCACCTGAAGTTGAAGAAAAAACATCGTTTGATGTAGTTCTGAAAGCTGCTGGACCAAATAAATTGGCAATCGTTAAGTTGGTAAAAGAGTTGACAGGTCTTGGCTTAAAAGAAGCAAAAGATTTAGTAGACGGTGCACCTAACGCAGTAAAAGAAGGTTTGGCAAAAGCTGACGCTGAAGGTCTGAAAAAACAACTTGAAGAAGCAGGAGCTGAAGTTGAACTTAAATAAGAAATCCTGATTTTCAGGTATTTGGTTAAGATTCCTCCATTGGAGGATTCTTAACCTTTTTGTGTCTATATCAATTTTTAAGTTCTAAAAATACGTTTACAATGTCTTCAAATACAGAAAATCAACGCATTACTTTTGCTTCAATCAAAAATCCGTTGGCTTATCCGGATTTTCTTGAAGTACAATTGAAGTCATTTCAAGACTTTCTCCAACTTGAGACACCTTCAGAAAAAAGAAACATTGAAGGTCTTTATAAGGTGTTTGCTGAGAATTTCCCAATAGCAGATACTAGAAATAATTTTGTTCTGGAGTTCCTTGACTATTATATCGACCCACCCCGCTATAGCATCAGCGAATGCTTAGAAAGAGGACTTACGTATAGTGTACCTCTAAAAGCGAAATTAAAGCTTTATTGCACGGATCCTGAACATGAGGACTTTGATACTGTTATCCAGGATGTTTATCTTGGCCCTATACCTTATATGACAGATAAAGGTACTTTTGTTATCAATGGTGCAGAACGTGTAGTAGTTTCACAGTTACACAGATCTCCCGGTGTATTTTTCGGACAAAGTGTCCATGCTAATGGGACTAAACTTTATTCTGCCCGAATTATCCCTTTTAAAGGTTCGTGGATTGAATTTGCAACAGACATAAATAATGTCATGTATGCTTATATTGACCGTAAGAAAAAATTACCGGTCACTACGTTATTAAGAGCAATCGGCTTTGAGAATGACAAAGATATTCTCGAGATTTTCGATCTTGCTGAAGAGATTCCAGTTTCGAGAAAATCATTGAAAGATATGGTTGGCCGCAAGTTGGCAGCTCGTGTTCTCAATACATGGATGGAAGACTTTGTAGATGAAGATACCGGTGAGGTTGTCTCCATTGAGCGTAATGATGTTATAATTGATCGTGAGACTATTCTTCAAGAAGAGCATATAGAAGAGATTCTTTCTTCAGGAGTGCAAACAATTCTTGTTCATAAGAATGAGCAGATTGTTTCGGATTTTGCGATTATCTATAATACCCTTCAAAAGGACCCTAGCAACTCCGAGAAAGAAGCAGTCCTTTATATCTACAGACAGTTGCGAAATGCAGAACCTGCTGATGATGCATCTGCCCGTGAAGTAATTAATAACTTATTCTTTTCAGAGAAGAGATATGATCTTGGTGAAGTAGGTCGTTATCGTATCAATAAAAAGTTGAATCTTACAACAGATATGTCTGTAAAAGTTTTGACAAAAGAAGATATCATTGAGATTATAAAATATCTTATTCAGTTAATTAATTCAAAAGCCGAAGTCGACGATATCGACCATTTAAGTAACAGACGTATCCGTACTGTCGGTGAACAATTATATAACCAGTTTGGAGTCGGATTAGCCCGTATGTCCAGAACCATTCGTGAACGTATGAATGTTCGCGACAATGAGGTATTTACTCCAATTGATCTGATTAACGCTAAAGTTATTTCTTCGGTTATCAATTCTTTTTTTGGTACCAATGCTTTATCTCAGTTTATGGATCAGACAAATCCTTTGGCTGAAGTAACGCATAAACGTCGTATCTCAGCGCTAGGGCCTGGTGGTTTGTCTCGTGATCGTGCCGGATTTGAGGTACGTGACGTTCACTATACTCACTATGGACGTCTTTGTCCTATTGAGACGCCGGAAGGTCCAAATATCGGTTTGATCTCTTCTCTTTGTGTGTTTGCAAAGATCAATGAACTTGGCTTTATTTCTACTCCTTACCGAAAAGTTGAGAATGCTATTGTCAATCTAAGTAATGATGAAATTACTTATCTTACAGCTGAAGAGGAAGAGGGCTTAATTATCGCGCAGGGTAATGCTCCTTTGAATGATAAAGGAGGTTTTATCCGTCCAAAAGTAAAATCCAGACAAGATAGCGATTTTCCTGTTGTTGTTCCGGGGCAAGTTCAGCTGATGGATGTTTCTCCACAGCAGATTGCTTCTATAGCCGCAGCATTGATTCCATTCCTGGAACATGATGATGCTAACCGTGCTTTGATGGGATCCAACATGATGCGCCAGGCTGTTCCCTTGTTGAGGACGGAAGCTCCTATTGTTGGAACCGGTATAGAAGCTCGTATAGTTCAAGATTCCCGTACTCAGATTATGGCAGATTGTTCTGGCGTGATTGAATATGTGGATGCATCAAAAATAGTTATCCGCTATGACCGTACAGATGAAGAAGAGTTCGTAAGTTTTGATTCTTCTATTAAAGAATATGATATTCCTAAGTTTGTTAGAACAAACCAGTCTACTACTATTGACCTTCGTCCGCTATGCAAAAAAGGTGATCGTGTAGTCAAGGGTCAAATTCTTACTGAAGGTTATTCAACTCAAGGAGGAGAGTTAGCTATCGGGAAAAATCTTAAAGTTGCTTTCATGCCTTGGAAAGGATACAACTTCGAGGATGCTATCGTAATTAATGAGAAGGTAGTACGTGAAGATATCTTTACTTCTGTTCATGTGGATGAATATGTTTTGGAAGTACGCGAAACGAAGCGTGGTATGGAAGAACTGACTGCTGATATTCCTAATGTAAGCGAAGAAGCTACTAAAGATCTGGATTCAGATGGAATTGTTCGTGTGGGTGCTTACATCGAACCGGGTGATATTTTGATTGGTAAGATAACGCCAAAAGGCGAATCTGATCCATCTCCGGAAGAAAAACTCTTACGTGCCATCTTTGGCGACAAAGCAGGTGACGTGAAAGACGCGTCTTTGAAAGCATCGCCTTCTTTGCACGGAGTCGTTATTGATAGAAAATTGTTTTCTAAAGCGCAGAAGAACAAAAAGGGGCGTATGTCCGATAAGGCAAGACTTCCTTTGATTGACGACAAGTTTGAGAAAATAACAAGTGAACTGAAAAGAACATTAGTCGACAAATTAATGATACTTACCGAGGGAAAGAATTCTGCGGGTGTAAAAGATTATTTGGGCACAGATGTTGTCCCTAAGGGTGCACGGTTTTCTTTACTTGCTTTACAGAATCTTGATTATATGTCTGTTTATACTAGTAAATGGACGACAGATGCTTCAAAGAATGATTTGATTCGTGATGTGGTGTTAAATTATATACGCAAGTACAAAGAACTGGACGCTGAAATGCGTCGCGAGAAACTTAATATTACAATCGGCGATGAGTTGCCTTCCGGAATTATGCAAATGGCTAAAGTTTATGTAGCTAAAAAGCGTAAAATACGTGTTGGTGATAAGATGGCCGGACGACATGGTAATAAAGGTATTGTCTCTCGTATTGTTCGTGCAGAAGACATGCCTTTCCTTGAAGATGGGACTCCTGTGGATATTTGTTTAAATCCGTTGGGTGTACCTTCCCGTATGAACCTTGGACAAATATTTGAGACTGTTCTTGGATGGGCAGGGAAAGAACTTGGCGTCAAATTTGCAACACCTATATTTGACGGAGCATCACTTGATGATCTTACTGTGTGGACTGATAAGGCTGGTGTTCCGCAATTTGGTAAAACATATTTGCATGATGGTGGCACAGGTGATCGCTTCGATCAACCCGCAACAGTCGGCGTTATTTATATGTTAAAGCTCGGTCACATGGTTGATGATAAGATGCATGCGCGTTCTATCGGACCGTATTCGTTGATAACGCAACAGCCGTTGGGTGGTAAAGCTCAGTTTGGTGGTCAGAGATTCGGAGAAATGGAGGTTTGGGCGCTGGAAGCTTTTGGTGCCGCTCATATTTTGCAAGAAATACTTACCGTTAAGTCTGATGATGTTGCTGGCCGTTCGAAGGCGTACGATTCAATTGTCAAGGGTGATCCAATGCCTCAGGCAGGTATCCCGGAATCCCTGAATGTTTTGTTACATGAATTGCGAGGTCTCGGTTTAAGTATTAACTTGGAGTAGTTTTTTCTTTGGATAGAAGGGGGTTCCCCCTTCTATCCTTACCTATTAACTCTTTATAAATTTATAAATATGGCTTTTAGAAAAGAAAACAAGATAAAGAGTAGCTTTTCAAAGATTTCCATTGGTTTGGCTTCTCCTGAAGAGATACTGGAAAACTCAAGTGGCGAGGTTCTGAAACCTGAAACCATCAATTATCGTACCTACAAACCAGAACGTGATGGTTTGTTTTGTGAACGAATTTTTGGACCGGTAAAGGATTACGAATGTCATTGTGGAAAATATAAAAGAATCCGTTACAAAGGAATTGTTTGTGACCGATGTGGTGTTGAAGTCACCGAAAAGAAAGTTCGTCGCGAACGTACCGGACATATCCAATTAGTAGTACCTGTTGCTCATATCTGGTATTTTCGCTCATTACCTAATAAAATAGGATATTTGCTGGGTCTTCCTTCAAAGAAGTTAGATTCGATAATTTACTATGAAAAGTATGTTGTTGTTCAGTCTGGCGTTCTTCATGATTCTGTCAATGTGAATGACCTGCTTTCTGAAGAAGAATATATGGATTTTCTGGAATCACTTCCGAAGGGCAATCAGACGTTGGATGACACGGATCCAAACAAGTTTATAGCAAAGATGGGAGCAGAGGCTATTTATGACTTACTGTCCCGTCTGAATTTAGAAGAGCTGTCCTATGAGTTGCGCGACCGTGCCAATAATGAAACTGCTCAGCAACGTAAGAATGAGGCCTTAAAACGTTTGCAGGTTGTTGAATCATTCGTGACTTCAAAAGACAGGAATAAACCGGAGTGGATGATTTTGAAGATCGTTCCGGTTATTCCACCTGAACTACGTCCTTTGGTGCCTTTGGATGGTGGTCGTTTTGCAACTTCTGATTTAAATGACTTATATCGACGTGTTATTATTCGTAATAACCGTCTAAAAAGACTTATTGAAATTAAAGCTCCAGAAGTGATTCTCCGTAATGAGAAACGTATGCTACAGGAAGCCGTTGATTCATTGCTGGACAACTCTCGCAAATCCAGTGCTGTTAAGACAGAGTCTAACCGTCCTCTGAAGTCTCTTTCGGATAGTCTAAAAGGTAAACAAGGACGTTTCCGGCAAAATCTTTTAGGAAAACGTGTAGACTATTCTGCCCGTTCGGTCATTGTTGTAGGTCCGGAACTTCGGATGCATGAATGCGGGTTGCCGAAAGATATGGCTGCAGAACTTTATAAACCGTTTGTTATCCGCAAGCTCATTGAGCGTGGAATCGTTAAAACAGTAAAATCCGCAAAGAAAATTGTGGATCGTAAGGAACCGGTAGTTTGGGATATTCTGGAATATGTAATGAAAGGACATCCGGTCTTACTTAACCGTGCTCCGACATTGCACCGTCTGGGTATTCAAGCTTTCCAGCCAAAAATGATTGAAGGAAAGGCAATCCAGTTGCATCCATTAGCTTGTACAGCGTTCAATGCCGACTTTGATGGTGACCAGATGGCCGTTCACTTGCCGCTTGGTAATGAAGCTGTTCTGGAAGCTCAATTGTTGATGTTGGCCTCTCATAATATTTTGAATCCTGCCAATGGAGCTCCAATTACCGTACCTTCCCAGGATATGGTGCTTGGTTTATATTATATTACCAAACTTCGTAAGGGAACCAAAGGTGAAGGACTAACATTCTATGGTCCGGAAGAAGCCTTTATTGCTTACAATGAAGGTAAGGTAGATATTCATGCTCCCATTTCGGTTTATGTAAAGGATCTCAACGAAAAAGGTGATATTGTGGATGTATTACGTCATAATACTTCTGTTGGTCGTGTAATGGTCAATGAGATTGTGCCGGCTGAGGTTGGTTATATTGACGAAATATTGACAAAGAAGTCGCTTCGTGATATCATTGGCCGAGTTATTCGCCGGTGCGGAGTAGCAAGAACTGCAGACTTTCTGGATGATATAAAGAACCTTGGTTATAAGATGGCGTTCTTGGGTGGACTATCATTCAACTTGTTTGATGTGATAATCCCGAAAGAAAAAGAAGGTCTTGTGAAAGATGGAAACGACGAGGTTGATAAGATCTTATCTGACTATAATATGGGATTCATTACTTTTAATGAACGGTATAATCAGATTATCGATACTTGGACGCATGTTAATTCACGTCTTTCTAAGATCCTGATGGAAACTATTTCATCTGACAATCAAGGTTTTAATTCTGTTTACATGATGCTTGACTCAGGCGCTCGTGGATCTAAAGAACAGATTTCTCAGTTGTCAGGTATGCGTGGTTTGATGTCCAAACCACAGAAGGCGGGTTCGGAAGGAGCACAAATCATTGAAAACCCAATTTTGGCGAACTTTAAAGAAGGTCTTTCTGTACAGGAGTACTTTATCTCAACCCATGGTGCCCGTAAAGGTCTTGCAGATACTGCGTTGAAGACTGCGGATGCTGGTTACCTGACACGTCGTCTCGTAGATGTTTCTCACGATGTAATTATCACAGAAGAAGATTGCGGAACACTTCGTGGTTTGATATGCACTGAGTTGAAGAATAACAAAGAAGTAGTTTCTTCTCTTTATGATCGCATCTTGGGCCGTGTTTCAGTTCACGATATTTATCATCCGCTGACCAACGAACTGCTTGTCGAGTCTGGTGAAGAAATTACGGAAGAAGTTGCACGCAAGATTCAGGTGTCGCCTATCGAACGCGTTGAAATTCGTTCGGTGTTGACTTGTGAATCAAAGAAAGGTGTTTGTGCTAAATGCTACGGTCGTAACCTCGCCACCAGCCGTATGGTTGAAAAGGGAGAAGCCGTTGGGGTTATTGCAGCACAGTCTATCGGTGAACCGGGTACTCAGCTTACCTTGCGTACATTCCACGTCGGTGGTGTCGCATCCAATGTTGCTGCGGAAAATAATATAATTTCCCGTTACAACGGTTATGCAGAAATCGATGAATTAAAAACAGTTGATTCTGTGGATGATTCAGGAAAGGTTGTTAAAGTTGTTGTTAGCCGTTTGTCTGAGTTGAGAATCGTTGATCCGAACACAAAAATCGTATTGACAACCAATAATATTCCTTACGGTTCTAAGTTATATGTCAGCAACGGTGACACAGTTGAGAAAAATCAGTCTATTTGCGAATGGGATCCTTTTAACGCTGTGATTATTTCAGAAGCTACCGGCAAAATTGCGCTGGAAGGTTTGATAGAAAACACAACGTATAAAGTTGAATATGATGATAAGACTGGTTTACGTGAGAAGATAATTATTGAATCAAAAGACAGGTCTATTCTTCCCGTTGCTCATATTCTTGATACTACCGGAGAGATTATTCGTTCATACAACCTCCCGGTGGGTGCCCACCTTATCAAAGATGACGGTGACGACATTGGAATTGGACAAACGATTATCAAGACTCCGCGTGCCGTTGGTAAAGCGGGAGATATTACCGGAGGTCTTCCTCGTGTAACTGAGTTGTTTGAGGCGCGAAACCCTTCCAATCCTGCTATTGTATCAGAAATTGATGGTGAGATCACTTTTGGAAAAATCAAAAGAGGTAACCGTGAGATTGCTGTAACTTCTAAAACAGGAGAAGAAAAGAAATATCTTGTTCCGTTGTCTAAACAGTTACTTGTGCAGGAAAACGACTATGTACGCGCTGGAACAGCACTTTCTGATGGTGCGGTAACTCCTGCTGATATCTTGGCTATCAAAGGGCCGACAAGCGTTCAGGAGCACATCGTGAATGAAGTTCAGGATGTATACCGTATGCAAGGTGTAAAGATAAACGATAAGCACTTTGAGGTTATTGTTCGTCAGATGCTGCGCAAGGTTGAAATAGTTGACCCGGGTGATACACGTTTCCTTGAGCAACAAGTTGTTGATAAAAATGATTTCAGAGAAGAGAATGATCGTATCTGGGGCAAGAAAGTTATTGTCGAGCCAGGAAGTTCTGCTGTTTTTAAGAAAGGTCAGATTGTTACTGCTCGTAAACTCAGAGATGAGAATAGCGGATTGATCCGTAAAGACTTGAAACCAGTGGAAGCCCGTGATGCCATCGCTGCCACTTCCAGACAGATTCTTCAGGGTATTACCCGCTCTGCCTTGCAGACCAGAAGTTTCTTCTCAGCTGCTTCCTTCCAGGAAACAACAAAGGTACTGAATGAAGCTGCTATCAGCGGCAAGGTTGATTTGCTTGAAGGTATGAAGGAGAATGTTATCTGCGGTCACTTGATTCCGGCAGGAACCGGCTTGAGAGAATACGAAAAGATAGTTGTTGGATCTAAGGAGGATTTTGATCGTTTAACTGCCAATCGCAGAAACATTGTTGAAATCAATGATGAAGAGACCGAACAGGAAATTAAGACGGAACTGAAGGTCGGGTCTGAGATTCCAATTGTGTAAAAAAGAATCTTTTATAACTACAAAAAGGAGTCCGGTATATTTTCTATACCGGACTCCTTTTTGTAGTTATAAATCAGTGTATAGCACATGAATAAAGCGGAGGATGTAAGTCTTGACATCCTCCGCTTTATTCATGTGCGGAAAGTTAGGGATTCGAACCCCAGGAACCACAAAAGCAGTTCAACAGATTTCGAGTCTGCCCCGATCGACCACTCCGGCAACTTTCCTTCTTTCGTTGCAAAGATAATTTGTTTTTATTATATCCAGAGTCAATAAGGAATAAATTGTAAGAATGTGTGTGTGAAGATGAGGCAAAAGGAATGGTCAGGAGTTTCTTGAAATATTTAAACCCTGCAAATGTTACCCCAAAAACCTCGTTCAATAACAAACCATTTTAGTTCGGTTTAGTAGAAATGAAACAACTGCCCAATCGCGAAATGTTAAAACTGCGAGTTTGTAAATATTTACTTCAAATAAATAGTTGATTTGAATTAAATGTTTTTACATTTGCAAGATTAAAAACGTTATTTTCACCTTAAAATCGTACCATTTTAGGAAAAGAATCTAATTTAATGACCCTAAGGTATTAGCATATAAGTGCTTAACATTATTTCAGCGTGAAAACATTTGGGAAGAAACAACTTAATTAATAACCATAAAAAAAAGACCTATGACAAAAGTGTTCTATTACAAAACGAGGAAGCTGTACCGCTTCGCGTTAGTATTTTTATTGGGCACAGTTTTGGTAACTGGTTGTAAAGACGACTTTGGTGGATATTTCGACTATCCATCGAATATTTCAGGTCCGATTTACGAACAGCTATCTTCGCGCTCCAATCTGAGCGAATTCGTCAAAGCAATTGACAAAGTTCCGCTTATGAAGTCAATTATTAATACCTCCGGTTTGTATACCGTATTTGCGCCGACAAATGAGGCAATTAATGCTTATTTCCTGACGCAGACGAGATACCCCGGCAAGTCTGGCATTGATGACTTTGATGTGGAGAAAAAGGATCCATCAGGCGTAAAGACTGACTCGATTCTTTTGTGCCAGTTTATCGAAGCGCATATTGTTGTAGATATGTATTTCCATTACGATTTCAAACGCTTCATACCTGATGAAGTTGTTACTTCAGTAGGTATGGGCTACGTTTCAGATCGTAACCGTTATTCTACACGCTACCGGGATCAGAAGTATATTGATACAGTGCCGGGTAAGTACGTGCTCAACAACAAAACAAATGAACGTACGCCGAGAGTCTATAAAGTTAGACCACAGGCAAAGTCTGTCACAGTGTACCCATATAAATATCTGAGACGTTACAGTGTTGTAAACGAATTTGCGGCATTGTACGGTTTGAAATCCACACCTAAAGGAGAAGATCTTTATGTCAATGGAATAAAGGTCATTGAAGCAGATATTGCTGCTGTCAATGGAGCCATTCATATTATTGACGGAGTCATTGAGCCCAAAGAGAATCTGGATATGATGCTAAAGAGACTGAATCCTACAATGTGGTCTATTCTTCAGCAGTATGCTTCCTATTCAATGAATCAGGATGCGACAGAAACAGAAGGAGTCAGTAAGTTTGATACTATTTTTA
>DATCIB010000154.1:0-7179 GCA_036508045.1 Bacteroidales bacterium | reverse complement strand
CTTCTGATTGGACTGGATACCATTGTGTTTGCCTCCACGTATTCCTTGCCATCCATCGTCGATGTTGATGTATGTCCATCCATAGTTGATGAGGCCTTTGTTGACCATTGCTCTTGCCGAACTGAGCACCTTTTCCTGGCTTACGCTGTTGCCCCAGCAGTTCCAGCTGTTCCATCCCATCGGTGGAGTGAGGGCGATTTCTTCGCCGACAACGATGCGCAGGTTACGATCATTGCTGCCAAGATCATTTGTGGCAGTGAGCTTGACAGAGTAAGTGCCGGCCTTTTTTACAGTTCCGGTAATCTGACCGGTCTTGCTATCCAGCTTTAGCCCTTTAGGAAGTCCAACAGCAGAGAAAGTCATCGGACGTTTCCCGGTAGCCGGAATAGTGAAGAGAAACTTTGAACCGGGACGTACGCCGAAGACTTTTGCCCCGTTGATGCGGGGTGTCTCAGGAGCAGGCGGTGTGAGTATGTACTGAGAGAGATCCGTGACTTGCGCGGAAGTCTCCATCATTGGTGCGACACAAATTGTGATGAGTGCGGCTGCTAAGCCTAATAAACTTTGTTTTTTCATGTGTATATTATTTGGTGAATATTTATAAGTAGTGTTTAAATAGCCATCTTATGGGAGAGATGACTATTGATATCAAGGTATTACTTTCATTTTTGACTCTCTATTTTCCCTCTTTGTTCCCCTTTCAGCAGAATCCCATCTTTTGCGTTTTGGGGAGAGACAACCTGCTTTCCTGTTTTCTCTTCCAATTCTAATCTGGCATTACGAGCAATCTCACCACCTTTTTGAGCCACATCACGATGCTCATTAAATGTTTCTGGATTAGTTGATTCCGAAATTTCTTTTGTGGAGAGTTCTGCAAGCATATTCAAAACCAATTCCTTGTTTGTCATATTATCCCGAAGGTTCTCTTTTTTCAAACCTTTGAATTGCTTATATTCTTTGGCTGTCTTATCCGCCCAAGTTTGGTAGATGATATCTGTAAGCGTAGCAAACTGTTGTCCTTCTTTTAAACCTCTCTTCTTCCATTCATCTGTTAAATCCTTGCGAATCTCAATAGACTTCAGACGTTGATTAATCCAGTTGTCGGAGTACCCCAAACGTTTGTAGTCCATCATAGCCTGTTCGATAGAAAGTTCCGGATCCTGCATCTGGTCTAACCGTTCACTAGCAACGTTTGCCATCCATTGTTTGAATGGCTCAGCTTTTGGGGATGGGATAGACTGAATAAGACGGAAAAGTTGTTCGGTATCTGCAACATCAGTTAAACGCATTTTCCCATCAACTGCACGCATCCTCAAACCGTTACATTTTGTAACGGTTTCATTACCCTCAGCTATTAATCGTTTCTTTAGAACACGCCAATAAACTTGAGGATTAGGGCTATCGGTTAAAACACCCATCACATCAACAATAGAAAAATACCATTTCTCTTGTTCATCGTCCCAAAATGTTCGGACTTGCTTCTGCTCAAAGAGCTGTATTGCTTGTTGCTTGGTCATATAATTTAACAATAAAACATCTTATTGACTACAAAGATGTAAAAAAATATGCTATAAGAAGATGATAAAGGAGGTTTCTCTTCCACTTTAATTGTATTCGATTCTTTTTGTGATTGTTTTGCTTGTTTCTCTTTCAGTCTCATACACTCTTCATCCTCCTGTATTTGCCGTTCTTTTCGCTGCTTTTTCGTGTCAGGATTTTACTCGAATAGGTTGCTGTCCGATATAAGTTTTAACTGAAAAGGAGATATAGGAAACGTACCAAATTTTCCTAAAACACTGATTTTTGAAAGATGAAAACGTTGAAAAATATCGGACTGAAAAGGGCTGATTTTCTTCTATATGTTTTTGTAAATTCATCAGGTTGTTTTTGTTCGCCGATGCCTATGCGTGAAACATTTCATCAGGACGAAATTCTTCACGCACACGGACGCATTTTTCGAAAGTGTAACTCATTACTTATCAATGATATAGAAAAGTGGAAAAATCCTCTAAAGTGACTTATTTTTGTCTTCAGACTCCAAACTCAGTCGGATTTGTCTCATCCACTTTTTAAGCCAAATTGTTCTAAAACACCGATTTTGTTCGGAAGGGATGTTCTGAAAATAATGAATGAGGATCATCTGTTTCTTAGCGATTTTGTATCCAAAGTGCTCAATTGCTTGTAAGTTACAAATATTTGAGTCTAAACTTATCCAATATTGCTTTGTAGTTATCCTGCGAAGTAAGGCAAGTGTCTAGTAAATATCCTTTTATATGATCCCACTCTTGTAAACCACGATAGTAGAACATCTTCAACTCATCGGTGATAATGAACGGAACTTGGCCATTTGCCATACACTCCTTGAACATAATCAATCGTCCCACACGACCGTTCCCGTCTTGGAAGGGATGGATTGCTTCAAAGCGTTGATGCAAATCAATAATATCTTCAAATGATTTTGGCTTCTTGGCATTGTATTCCTTTAAGAGAGCTTTCACTTCTTTGTGTGCATTCTCCGGTAGGGTTGTTTCAATACCGCCAACTTCATTGGGATGCCGTTTGTAATCACCTACTGCAAACCAATCCTTGCGGCTCTCAGAAGTACCAGACTTTAAGATGTAGTGTAACTCCTTTATAATTGCTTCTGAAAGTTTCTCTTCGGCTTTGTCAATAATTAGGTCGATGCAACGGAAGTGGTTGGCGGTTTCGATGATATCATCTACGTTGATGCTTTCGTCCGTTACACCGATTGTGTTGGCTTCGAAGATAAATCGAGTTTGGTCGTGTGTTAAGCGACTACACTCGATGTAGTTAGAATTGTAGGTAAGGTCGATTTACGTTTTGTGATAGATACCACTTTTTAACTTCATCTGCTTCTGTTCACGCAATACGGCAAGAAAAGGCATTACCTTCGCTTTCGACTGCTTACGTGACGGCAATTCCGCATCTTCTGGAATATTCCAAGTCTTACCCGTCAAGAATGCACCCTCAATCTTCCCGACTGCGCAATAGTTACGAGCCGTGCGCTCCGAAATACTATGCATCCCGGCAAATTCACTCACTGAAATATACTTCATACATAAATTCAATCGGCAAGTTTTGCGCCGACTTTCGATTCAAAGACAGTATTTCTTGCCGATAACGGCAAGAAATACTGTCTTAATTTCAAAGATGGCTTTTATTTAAATAGACGAAATATTGCAGGTCGTTTCTAAGTCTATCAGTGTTTTTTCAATTCAGACGATAATCACCCCTTATTTCCCGATACAGAAATGCGAGAAAATGTTTCCAAGTATTTCATCGGCGTTGATCTCTCCTGTGATTTCACCAAGGTAATGCATGCACTCACGGATATCTTGTGACAGGAAGTCGCCGGAAATATGATTTTTAATTCCTTCCTGGACACGGATGATAGACTTGTCTGCCTGCACAAGAGCTTCATAGTGCCGGGCGTTGTTCACAATGAAGTCTTCGCCGCTGATTTGTGGCAGTTGTGCAGCTCTGGTGATCATATCCTCCAATAAGTTGATGTTGAGCTTGTCTTTAGCCGAGATATGGATCCGCTCGGCATCCACATCACTGAAGAGATTGTCTAAGACATCTATTTCTTCTTCGTTGACGTTATCAATCTTATTAAAGACGAGGATCAGCTTCTTGCTTTTGGCACTGGGTACGATCTTACTTGCCATCCACTCGATGTGTTCAGAAACCTGGGTACAGTCAATCATCCAAAGAATAATGGAGGCCTGCTCTATTTTCTTATAGGTGAGTTCGATGCCCATATTCTCGATGATGTCGTTCGTCTTTCGGATGCCTGCGGTGTCGATAAAACGGTATGTGACACCTTGTATTACAATCGTGTCTTCTATCACATCGCGGGTTGTACCGTGAATGTTTGAGACTAAGGCACGTTCTTCATTGAGCAGGAGGTTGAGTAAAGTGGATTTGCCTGCATTGGTTTCTCCGACAATGGCAACAGGTATGCCGTTCTTAAGTGCATTGCCAACGCTGAATGAACCGACGAGTCTGCTGATATGTGTATGAATATCCGATGCGAGTTCGTAAAGTTGATCGCGATTGGCGAAGTTGACCTCTTCTTCACTAAAATCAAGTTCCAGTTCGATGAGAGAGACGAAGCGAAGCAAGTTGGCACGCAGGGTATTGAGTTCATTACTGAATCCTCCGCGCATCTGTTTTATCGCCATATTATGTGCAGCTGCTGAGTTGGAGGCAATGAGGTCGGCCACCGCCTCTGCCTGAGAGAGATCCATCTTCTTATTGAGAAAGGCGCGCTGCGTGAATTCGCCCGGTAGGGCAATGCGACAACCACTGCGGATCAGCAATTGAAGAATTTGCTGTTGAATGTAGATCGATCCGTGACAGGATATCTCGATGGTGTCTTCACCGGTGTAGGAGTGTGGACCACGGAAGAGGGCAATCATCACTTCATCGATGATCTTATCTTCATCCATGAGGTTGCCATGGGTAAGTGTATAGCCCTCTTTGAGCAGCAAACTACTCTGTCCCTTGTCTTTGCCTGTTTGCTCAAAGAGCGCATTGACAATCGTGATGGCGGCATCGCCGGATACGCGGATGACAGCTATGCCTCCCTGACCCGGGGGAGTGGATATAGCACAAATAGTATTCGTGTCCATAATCTTTGGTTTTATTGCCAAAGATAACAAATACTTCCTTAAAACGTCAGATTCTGTCCAGGACTTTTTGTATCAGAATGTCGATATTGTTCTTGTAGGAGGTGTTTACCTCCAGATTAACGCGATTAGCAACAACCATAGTGACAGTCATGGCTTTGTGCCCCAAGAGTCTGCTCAGTCCGGCAATCGCCGATCCTTCCATTTCATAGTTTGTAATCTTGTGTCCCTCATATTCAAAACTGCAAATCTTTGAGTTCTGATCGGGATCAGCAAGAGGTATCCGGAGTTCGCGGCCTTGCGGACCGTAGAATCCTGAACTGCTGATGGTGACTCCATGGAGCATGTCGCCTTGATTGATACGGGCAAGAAGTTCCGGATCAGCGTCAATAACATACGGTGCGGTGAGTTGTGGCAGCCAGTTCATGTGGTGGGTAAATGCCGTTTCGAAAGCGAGATCACAGATCTCATCACGCCCTGCATAGAAGTTGAGAAGACCATCAAATCCGATGCTTTTCTGCGAACAGATGAAGGTGCCGATGGGAGTGTTGGGCTGAAGTCCGCCACAAGTGCCGATACGGACAATATCAAGGGAGCGCAGTATGGGTTTAGTCTGGCGAGTGGAGAAGTCTATATTCACCAGAGCATCAAGTTCGTTGAGTACGATATCTATATTGTCACAACCTATGCCGGTGGAGAGGACGGTGATCCGTTTGCCCCGGTACGAACCAGTTATCGTATGAAACTCCCGATTTTGCACCTCACATTCCTGTTGTTCGAAATGAGAGGCAACGAGTGAGACACGACCGGGATCGCCGACAAGGATAACCTTGTCCGCCACTTGTTCAGGTTGCAGATGAAGGTGAAAGATACTGTTGTCCTCATTGAAGATGAGTTCGGAGGGAGCAAAATAGTTCATGGTCAGATGTATAAAAAAGAAAGTACCCCGGGAAAACCTCCGGGGTACTTTCTTGAGGTTATTTTATTACTCTTTCGTTACTTTTCCTGAGTCTTGCTGGCCTTTGCCCGGTTTGGCAATGGCATCCCGCATAGAGGTGTCAGCTTCAATATTCTTCACTTTAAGATAATCCATGATACCCAGATTGCCACTCCGGAAAGCGTCGGCCATAGCTTGCGGTACTTGTGCTTCAGCTTCGATTACCTTAGCCCGTGATTCTTGTGCCTTAGCCTTCATCTCTTGTTCGAGAGCTACCGCCATGGCGCGTCTCTCTTCGGCTCTTGCCTGAGCGATATTCTTGTCAGCTTGAGCCTGATCCATCTGCAGTTCGGCACCAATGTTCTTTCCGATGTCGATGTCCGCGATATCAATGGATAGGATCTCAAAAGCGGTACCGGCATCAAGGCCTTTCTTTAAAACGACTTTAGATATGGCATCCGGGTTTTCAAGTACATCCTTGTGTGAATCTGCCGCACCGATAGATGCGATAATACCTTCACCGACACGGGCAACAACAGTCTCTTCACCTGCTCCTCCGACGAGGCGTTGAATATTGGCACGAACAGTAATTCGCGCTTTTACGATAAGCTGGATGCCATTCTTTGCAACAGCAGCAACCAGAGGGGTGTCAATCACTTTCGGGTTTACCGACATCTGTACAGCTTCAAATACGTCACGACCGGCAAGGTCAATGGCGGTTGCCATCTGAAAACTCAGTTCGATATTAGCTTTAGACGAAGAAACGAGAGCATGAACTACACGTTCCACGTGTCCACCTGCAAGGTAGTGAGCTTCAAGTTCGTCACGAGTAAGCTGACGGAGTCCGGCTTTGTGAGCTTCGACCATTGCACTGACGATTACTGAAGGTGGCACCTTTCGGATTCTCATCAGGAAGAGCTGAATGAGTGAAATACTTACTCCGGAAGCCTTTGCAGAGATCCAAAGCAGAAATGGGACGTAGTAGAAAAAGATCATCACGAAGATGATAGCCATTCCTAACATAATGAAGGGTAATGATAGTTGTTCCATTGTTCTTTCCTTTAAATTATTAATTAGACACTAGTTACTTCTTTCTTTTTGACGGTGATATTGTTCGCATGCAGTTCGGTGACGATAATTTCTTCGTTTGCGTCAATTATTTCATCTTCAGCTTTCGCTTCTACTGTCACACCGTTGATTACCACATGTCCCATCGGACCAAGGCGGGTGCTGGTTTTACCAGTGTCACCGATGTTTATCTTAGATACGTTATTTTCTACTTTCGAGTTAATGTCAGTGTTGAGCGCAATCTTGTTCCAGGTACCGGACTTGAGGAAGATGATGAAGCAAATAACGAATAGCAGAGCCATTCCGAGAAGAGTAAAAACCGCAGCAGAAGTTCCCATCATAATATAGGCTTCGTACACTGCACCTGCTGCAAAGAGCAACCCCCCAAAACCGGCTATGGTTATGCCCGGTAGAAAAAACACTTCAAGCAAGAACAGCAAGACGGCAATCACAGCTAATACAACGATAATGATGATGTCCATGGTCGTTTATTTTTGTTTTAGTTGACTAAGTTCGGCGCTT